>WTGT01000257.1:0-4946 GCA_011523445.1 Paracoccaceae bacterium | reverse complement strand
GATGATCATGGTGATGAAGCCAAAAGCGGTGGCCATGGGCATGGACATGATGAGGGCGGTTTAGACCCCCATGCCTGGCTTGATCCTTATATTGCCTTACAGTGGATAGATATTATTGCCGACATTTTGATGGCCGAAGATCCGACAAATCAGCAAATTTATCTTTCTAACGCCGAGCAAGCGAAAGCAAAAATCTTGGAACTGGATAAGAATATCAAAGCTCAACTTCATGATCTTAATCCAAGGTTTATGGTTTACCATGATGCCTTCCAATATTTTGAACTCCGCTATGGTTTGAATGCCATCGGTATGATCACTGATGTGAGTGGTTCAGATCCAGGAGCCAGGCACATTCGCAGGTTAATAGATGAAATATCTGACGAAGGTGTTACATGCGCATTTTCTGAACCTCTGTTCGAAGATGATTTATTGGAAACAGTGGTGTCCGTTACGGATATCAAAGTTTACGAAATCGATCCAACTGGTGCGAGACTAGAACCGGGAGTTGATTTATATTTGGATTTGATTTCCAATATTGCCGATAGCTTCATAGAATGTGGCTCAAGCGTTTAATTTATTGAAATCCTTCCTCAGCCCAAATGTTTTTCATTTGGGCTGAGGAAAACAATATTGCCATTGAAACAATTAGCTTTTTCTATGGAAGCGCCATTGTCGAATTAAATGCCACAAGGTTGATTTAACCAATAGATTCAGACAAAAAATCAATTTGTTAGAGTCTGAATTAGAAATCACGGATAATAAGAGCGAGACACCTGATATTTCAGATTAAAATCATTTTTGCTCTCACCTTTAGACCTACATTCCATCATTACAGAGAAATTGTAAATTTCTTGAACTAAGGGAAAATTCTCGGTTATTAATAAACACTAGTTGAATCATGTACATTACTTACAGGTTTATACAAACCTTACGACTATGGATGGGCTGATATAAAATTACCGATTTTTTGTTGTTTGCTTCGTGTAAAATGCTAATGAATATTTTTGGTAATAATTTTCAAACCTTAGAACTAAATTCATACTGGAGTATTTATGCCGGAACTAGTTAATGACGCTTCCAAACAGATTTGGGAGCAAGATTTGAGGCATAACCTCCACCCCTTTACTGATTTCCCTTCATTTAATGAAAATGGAGCTCTGATCATTGAAAGTGGTGAGGGTAACAACATTAGGGATAGCAATGGACAAACCTACCTTGATGCCATAGGGGGATTATGGTGTACCAATATAGGTCTAGGTAATGAGGAAATGGCTGATGCCATCGCTGAGCAAGTCAAAAAACTGGCATATTCCTCCATCTTCACTGACATGTCAAATGAACCGGCTGCCCTTTTATCAGCAAAAATTGCTTCTCTTGCACCGGGAGATTTGAATCGGGTCCATTTTGCAACAGGCGGATCGACTGCTGTAGATTCGGCTTTCAGACTGGTGCATTACTATCAGGGATGTCAGGGCAATCCGGAAAAAATACATGTTATTGCCAGACACCAGGCATATCATGGTTCGACCTATGCAGCCATGTCGCTTGGCCGCAAGAAAACTGACAGAACTTCCCAGTTTCATTTTATTACTGATATAATTCATCACATTTCGGCACCGGATCAATACCGGGCACCGGAGGGTATGAATGAAAATGAATATTGTGATCATTTAGTAAAAGAGTTTGAAAATAAAATTGCTGAAATCGGACCTGACAAGGTAGGAGGATTCATCGCCGAGCCCATAATGGGGGCTGGTGGCGTTCTGGTACCACCAAAAGGATACCTGAAACGATTCAGGGACATTTGCAAAGCCCATGATATCCTTTATATTTCAGATGAGGTGGTTACCGGTTTTGGCCGGCTGGGACATTGGTTTGCATCAGAAAGTGTTTTCGACTTTGTACCCGATATAATTACATCCGCCAAGGGTCTATCCTCCGGATATCTTCCGATTTCCGCCATGATATATTCAGACCGGGTCCATGAGGTCATTTCAGAAGGTCAGGGAAATGGATATTTCCCTCATGGATTTACCTATTCTGGCCATCCGGTATGTTGTGTGGCAGCCTTGAAAAACATTGAGATCATCAAGCGGGAAAATATCCTTCAGAATGTTCGGGAGGTTGGTCCTTACTTTGGTGAACAATTACAGAAACTCAGGGACCTGCCCTTGGTTGGTGATGTCCGAGGTATGGGTTTGATGCGATGTGTTGAAAACGTCATGAACAAGGAAACCAAGGAATGTTTTCCGGAAGAAGTTCAGATCGGCAAGAGAATTTCCGATGTCGCCGAGGAACTTGGCCTGCTTGTTCGTCCTGTAGGTCATTTGAACATCATGTCCCCTGGTTTGACCCTGACTAGGGTGGAGGTAGATGAAATAGTCGATAAACTCGGAAGAGCAATCGAAAGGGTTAATTCCGAACTTATCAGAGAAGGTTGGAACCCCTGCTGAGAATTGATTATGAATTCATACCAAAATCCGACCAGACCCAACTCAATCTCAGAAAGTGAAGGGCTACCGGGCTGGACCTATTTCTCACCCGGGCTTTTCAACCTAGAACTGGAGGTCCTGTTCTATTCACACTGGCAATTTGTCTGTCATGTCAATGAGATTGAACATCCCGGTGAATTCGTTTCCTATGATATTGGAGCAGAGAGGGGATTTGTAATTCGAGATTCGGCCAACCGGATTCATGCTTTTCATAATCTGTGCCGTCATCGAGGGTCGAGAGTTGTTTCCGGCAAAAAGGGTCAATGCAATAAGGCTCTGGTCTGCCCCTTTCATGGATGGACTTACAATCTGGATGGAACCTTACGGGGAATTGCCAGAAGGGATACCTTCTCCATAGCTGATTTTTCAAATCTGGGATTGAAAAGAATCGAATTTGAAATATGGAATGGATTGGTTTTTATAAGATTCAAACCCGGCAAGCAGGGGTCCATTGCCAAAATTATGACCAAGCATGCCAGTGAAATCCAACCCTATGGGTTGGATCGCATGGTAGCCTCTCCAAAAGGGCGCATTACAGATAGAATCGAGGCCAACTGGAAAGCGGTAAGGGATGTTGACAATGAAGGATATCATGTTCCGCAAGCTCATCCGGCATTGAATGACCTCTATGGCAAGGATTACCATGATGAAACAATGAATGGTGAAACCAACAGGTCGGTTGGAAGATTTACCCCTGGACCAAGAAAACACTGGAGTGTAAGAAATTACCTGAATATATTGCCAAAAAATACTGATCTCCCGGAATCGCATCGAAATATCTGGCTCTATATTGGTATTTTCCCCAATCTGGTTTTGGGCTTCTATCCTGACTGTGTCATTTTCTATCAGGAAATTCCCCAAACCCCTACCCTTACCTTGCAACGAGGAGGTGTATTTCATCACAAGGATGAATCAAGGGAAATGAAACTTGCCCGCTATCTGAGTGGCAGAATTGACAGGGAAACTTCAAAAGAAGACAGTATGCTGTCGGTTTGGGTCAGTGAGGCTACCAAATCTTCAGCCTATGACAAGGTCATCTTTTCCGATCTGGAGAAAGGCGTTCTATCTTACCATGATCTTTTGCAGGAAAAGTTACCGGTTACCAAACTGGATGTGGAACCTTCTACTGCTCAATTGCAAGACCTCAATGACAGAATGCTGAGTGCTGTAACCTAGTGAATAATCAGGGTTGATCAAACTGCCCGTTTCACTCATTAACCCAAGTAGTAATTGTATCTATATCCGGTCTGGGACGGTCAGGAGGTATGGTGGTTGAAGTTCCAATATGTATGAACCCGGCAACATATTCATCTGTGGACAAACCAAGGGCTCTGCTTCGGAATTCTTCATCATGAGCACCGAATCCTGTCAACCAGTTTGCTCCCCAACCAGCAGCAAGTGAGGCATTAAGGAGGGACAGGCAAACAGCCCCAGCTGAAAGCGTTTGCTCAATCAAGGGTATTTTGGCTTCCCTGTTGGGTTTGGAGACAACGACAACAATCAAGTTGGCAACCTCGAACACCTCACAAGCCTTGGCAAGCAGGGAAGGAGCCTTGCCTAGCTGTTCACCCCTTTCCTGAAGGATTCTTGCAAGCCTGGGCATGGCCGGTTTCTCCAGAACGATGAACCTCCAGGGTTCAAGCTTGCCATGATCGGGGCTTCTGGCGGCTGCCGTCAGAATGGTATTCAATTCTTCCTTGCCTGGTACAGGCTCTTTCAGTATCAAAAAGGGACGTGATCTTCGGGTCAGAAGAAAATCCAACGCTTGGTTGCTGTTATCCGACATTACTACCTCATAAGAATTTAATTGAATTACCAAAGATTACAGATTACCTGCATCTTGGAAAGTGTAATTTGCTGATTGTATTTTGATTATAAGTTCATTTGTTGAACCTGAGCTGTAAGTCCCCCATCCATGATCCACAGTTGTCCGGAGGCATATCTTGCTTCATCCGAAGCCAGCCATAACACCAAACCTGCTATATCCTCAGGTTGCCCCATGGTGTGAGTCGGATGGATCTTTTCAATATCCCTTTTCAGCTCCTCGATACTCCCGCTTTCCCCAACAAAACTCTCCAGCATCGGGGTTTCGACAAATCCGGGGCAAATTGCATTTACCCTGATCCCTTCCGGTCCATGATCACAAGCCATGGCTTTCGTCAGGGCATGAACAGCCCCTTTGGTAGCACAATAGGCAGCAAGCTTCGGATCGGCTATGAAGCCGTCATAGGATCCAAAGTTGATGATGTTTCCCTTGCCGGATTTTCTGAGAAAGGGTAGAGATAATTTTGAAACGAGAAAGGTTCCTGTAACATTGATTGCAAAAATCCTGTTCCACTCCTCAAGCGAGGTTTCCTCAATGGTTTTTTCGATTTCAATTCCGGCCGCATTGACCACAACATCAACCCAATCCCAACGATTGCCGATTTTGTCGAAAATACCCTGAAGATCATC
>WTGT01000307.1 GCA_011523445.1 Paracoccaceae bacterium | reverse complement strand
CGACCCATGCCCCCTGCAGGCATAAAACATTTCCTCATGTACAGGGTCATATACAACACCGATTTGAGTTGCCCGGTCATCTACACATGCCAGTACCACTGCCCAGACCGAAATACCCCTTACGAAGTTAGCTGTACCATCAATGGGATCTATTATCCAGGAGTAGGATGAATTTTCTGGCTCCTTGTTCTGAAATTCCTCGCCGATCAATCCATCCCCAGGAAAATATTGTGACAGTTTATCCCGGATTAAAATTTCGACTTCCCTGTCTGCTTCGGAAACTAGGTCTTGTACCCCTTTCTTTTCAACTTTCAAATTTTCGAGATTTCTGAATCTTGTCAGCGCCAATTCTCCAGCATCCTTGCAAATCTCCAATGCGGCATCAAGCCGCTGTTTCAATTGTTCATCCATTTATGTTTCCTGACGTTTTGAAAAGGAATACTCAAGGAAGTTCACCATCAACCCAGCGAATTTTTCACTTTCGTTTTGGGACTTGATTTGGTTCTTGCCTTTTTTCCAAAGTTCTTGATCAATCTCGTTATTATCAAGCATGTAATCTAGGAGTTGATACATGAAATCAAAGGACATTTCAGGGTGATATTGGGTAGTGAAGAAATGATCCCCGATTTTAAAGGAAGCAAAATTGCAGTTAGGGTTTGAACCAAGGGGAACCGCCTCAACTGGCAGTTCAAAAACCTGTTCGCAATGAGCCGAATAAAGACCCAGGGAGGCAATTTCAGTCTGGTTCCAACTATCAAACGAATTAAAATCTGTTTCTGCCCTTCCCAATTCCCATCCCGTAAGGTTTTTATCAACCATTCCACCAAGCGCCTTGGCAATGGCCTGATGTCCAAAGCAACATCCGACCGTTGGCTTTTTATGTTCATTGAGTTCCCGGATAAATCTCAAAAGGTTGTTTATCCAGATCTCGGGATCATTTACGGAAGCAGGGCTTCCGGTAATTACATAACCATCAAATTGGTCTATGGATTCGGGAAAAACATTGTCCATGACCGGAATTACGTGAAAATCCCAATCGGGTCTATGTGGTGAAAGGATGGAAATGAATTTTTCACCATCATCAGGAAACCTCAATGCAAATTCTGAAGTGTCATTACTGGTTAAAAGAATTGCAATTTTCATAATTTTTCTACTACCAGAATCCTTTGTTCAAACCGTAATGAAACATGCAAGAAACAGTTTTAATTTGAATATCAACAATCAATGATGTTCAATTACACCCAAAGTGATGTAGGTTGTACCATACCTTCTTGCAAATTGCTCCGACCAATGGGAGCTGGAGGGAACAGGTGCGCCGCTTTCAATGACAAGAACACATTCATTTGCCAACCATCCCCCATTAAGTGCACTCAGTATTCCGTCTTCAATTAGGTTCTCCCGATAGGGAGGATCCAGGAAAACCAAATCATGTGAATGCCCCTTGTTGGGAGGAAGTCGGGTTGCATCTGCATGCCATACTGTTGAGTTATCAATAGCTTGGGCTTTGGAGAGATTTATTTCGAGTAGTGAAAGGTTGTATTTATTCTTTTCAATAAACGTGGCAGACTTGGCTCCTCTTGACAAAGCTTCCATGCCAAGCGCACCCGTACCAGCGAATAAATCCAGAACTGAGCTATCCGCAATAAGATTTCCCAAGGGACCATGGGTCAGAATATCGAACATGCTTTCACGAATCCTGCCCGAAGTTGGTCTTAGCGTTTTTTTATCCTTCTGAGGATTAGGGGTATGAAGTTTCAATCCCTTAAATTTACCTGCACTTATTCGCATGTTTCACAATGTGATGTCTTTTTCAGAAAATCCCACGCTAAGGTTATTATTCCTACACCATTTGGTCCAGCTAAAATCCAGCAGGTAGGCATCAAACATCATCCATGACAGTCAAACATTATTCCATATCTGGTTTTGGGTTATCGGTCTTGGCTACCGTTTACTTCTCAGGAGTTGCTTTAAATCGCTGTCAGGATTGCCTAAGGTTTCAGGATCAACGCTAATTTCCTGTTCCAGAATACGCTTGCCAACCATATAGGACCTTGGATCATTTATGGCATCCACGGCAATGAGGTCATCATCCCTCATATACCAGAAACTGACAGAATCTTCTAAATTGCCCTGTCTGGTAATTATGCTTGTATATCCAGTCCCCAAGCCGGAAATCTGAAGCTTGGCCTCATATTGATCTGTCCAAAACCATGGTACAAATTTATAGTCCTTGTCAGCCCCCATTATGTTTTCTGCCACCGTTTCGGATTGGTCGATTGCATTTTGTACGCTTTCCAGTCTGATAAACGTATCCTGCCACGGAAAGGAAGTACAATCACCTGATGCCCAGATATTGGGTTGAGAGGTTTGACCCTTTGCATTGACCCTGATGCCATTTGAAATGTCGAGCCCTGCCTCTTTTGCCAGCGCGTCACCCGGCTGGACGCCTATACCGACAATGACAAAATCCACATCCAATTCATCGTCGCTTGACAACACGGCTTTTTGAACCCTTTCTTTGCCCTCCAATTGTTTCAATCCAACACCTTCCAGCAATCTTGCACCCTTGCTGGTATGAAGGTTTCTGAAGTAAGCAGATGTTTCTGGTGCAACGACACGCTGCATGATTCTTTCAGCAGCTTCCACGATAGTTACCTGTAAACCTTTGGAAATCAGGGCAGAGGCGGTTTCCAGACCAATAAATCCTCCACCGACAACCAAAACCTTTCTGTTTTCCTCAAGTTCCGGTTGCAGGGCAGTGATGTCGGCAAGATCCCTGATGTAATAAAGACCTTCCAAATTACCTCCCAAACGGGCCGGCAGTTTTGTTGGATGAGAGCCGGTAGTCAATATCAGGTGATCGTATGGGATTGATTGGCCGTTGGTTTTGACACTGGAGGCATTTAAATTGATTTCCTCACAATGGGTACCCAACATCAAGTCTATGTCATTTTCCGTGTAATATGATTGCTGGCGAAGGTATAGCCTGGTTTTTTCCATTTCCCCGGTCAGGTATTTCTTGGAAAGTGGAGGCCTTTGGTAGGGCAATTCAGGTTCACCACAAATCATGGTTATCTTGCCTGAATAATCCAATGCCCGTAATTTTGACACGACCGATAATCCAGCCTGACCTCCTCCGACTACAACTACCCTTTCCATAAATCATCCCTAAATGATAACAATACGATAATAAAGTAAATTAATTATTGTATATTTTGTGACAAAGAAAAAAGAAGGAATATTATGGAAGTTTCAATCGGAAGCAGGCTACCTGAAGCAAAATTAATGCAGTTTGGCCTGAAAGGTCCTGAAGAGGTTTCACTGAATGAGTTGATCGGGGGTGAAAATGTCGTAATTTTTGCCGTACCAGGAGCATTTACACCAACCTGTTCAGTTTCACATGTTCCTAGTTTTGTAAGGAATGCATCAAAACTTGCCGACAAGGGAATAACCAAAATCATCTGCATCTCGGTCAATGATCCCTTTGTTTTGCAAGCCTGGGAGAAAAACCTTGATATCAAGGAATCAGACATTCTGCTTTTGGGTGATGCAGAGGGTGAATTCATCAGAGCGATAGGGATGGAATTTTCAGCCCCTGCCGTAGGACTTGTTGGTAGATCGAAAAGGTTTACGATGTATGTTGAGGATGGGGTAGTCAAACAACTCAACGTTGAATCCAACCCGGGCGTATGTGAAATCTCTGCAGCTGAAACCCTGCTGGAACAGATTTAAGGGAACCTCTTTTTAAACATTTTACAGAGATTCCTTGATTTTCAAAAGACG
>WTGT01000181.1 GCA_011523445.1 Paracoccaceae bacterium | reverse complement strand
AACAACACAACTACATAAAACAATTAAATTCAATGTAAACAATAACCAAGCAATCAAATTTAACTGATTTCAAATCGAAAGCATTATTTTTTCTGTCTTCTTCTCCTGTTACCTGCTTTGGCTCTTTTTGTTTCTCCCGGTGTAAAACTGGGTTCTCCCAACAATTCCCTTACTTCTTCATGAGTAGGTTTGGATCCCGTGGGAGCTTTTTCCAGCCTGATTTTCATTTGTTCCAGGTGCTGTGGAGTTGTACCACAACATCCTCCAATTATCCTTGCTCCGGCATTACGAGCCAATTCGGCATATATAGCCATAATTTCAGGTGAGCCGCTGTAATGGATTTTTCCCTCTTTTATTTGGGGTATTCCTGCATTGCCCTTGGCAATCACCGGTAATTCCGGATTCAATTCTGAAATTGCCAGAAGCGTTAAAATCAGATCGGAAGCCCCTGCCCCACAATTTGCTCCAAAACCCTCCGGTTTGTCGTCCAAATCTGAAACCAACTCTACAAGATTTCGAGGTGTAAATCCCATCATCGTATATCCTACGGTATCGAAACTCATTGTACCGCACCAGGGCATACCGGCCAATTGGCAGGCTTCCTGAGCTGCCAGAAACTCTTCCCTTGATGAAATTGTTTCTATCCAGAGAACATTTGCACCACCGGATTTCAAGCCCTCTGCCTGCTCATGAAAATATTCCACTGCCCGAGCATAGGTAAGGGTTCCGAGTGGTTCCATTATTTCACCTGTCGGTCCGATTGAACCAGCAACAATTGCCGTACAGTTTTGTCTTGCAATAGCTTCTCTGGCCAGGGAAGCTGACATTTCAGCCAGTTCAAAGCAAAAATTTGCTGAATCGTGGAGACTCAATCTTGATCGATTACAACCAAAGGAATTTGTCAGGAACAAATCCACTCCAGCCTTCAGGAAAGACTCGTAAAGGGCAAGAATTTTTTCTGGCTGATCTCTGTTCCATAACTCGGGAGCTTCGCCAGCCATCAATCCCATATTAAACAAATTGGTCCCGGTTGCACCATCAGCCAGGAGCCAACCTTTTTTCTTCAATAAAGCATGAATGATACCAGACACATTTAACCAATCAATTTAAAGTTTAATGAGTAGATTCATGACTATTAATTGGCACATGCAGTTTTTGATGCGAGGACTTTGGCCGATACATTTTTGATTTTTGCAATCATTGAAACCAAACCATTTGATCTCTGTTGGGACAAATGATTCCTCAAGTCAAGCTTTTGAAGCTCTGAATGTGCATCTGTTTGGGAAACCTGCTCAATGGTCAAGCCATTGAATAATCTTGTCAGGATTGCGATGAGACCTCGCACAATAATGGCATCACTATCACCCTTGAAGTAAAACACCAAGCCTGAATCTGACGGAACGAAATCCATGACAAACCAAACCTGGCTGGCACAGCCTTCAACCTTGGTAGCAGGTGTCTTGAATTTCTCTTCCAACCCAGGCATGGATTTACCCAGATCAATAATATATCCATATCGATCTTCCCACGTTTCCAGAAACTCAAAATCCTGGATTATTTCTTCAAACGCTTCAGTTGCCAATTTCCATCTACCAAAAGTGATATAATGCACTAATAATCAAGTAAACAACTAGGTGAAAACTACCTGATTTTCAATTGAAATCTGCACTGCAGGCAACACAAGCAAAATTTCTTGAAAACAATTCATTCAATTACAAAAGGTACCTTCCGAAATGAATTCTTCGGCAATCAAAGATGGGGCAGTTGGATGAATATCAACAAATAATGAAATAGTAGGTCAAACCACTAAGATCATTACTGCCTATTGGTTTTCCAATTCTATAACCGTTAATTTTGAATTCTCCAGAGTCAGTGCAATTTTACCCTGACATAGCTTCAAGGCATTGTTTCCAAACAATTCCCTTCGCCACCCTTGCAAGGGTCGTACATTGCGATTGCCTTGGGAGATTTCCCGTAGTTCATCCGCGGTTGAAATTATTTCCTCTGCTACCCCAGATTGTTCAGAGGAGTATTTGAGATATACTTTCAGAAGATCAGTAACCTCCCTGTTTTTATTGACAGGCTTATTAGCTCCAACATCTTGAGGGGGTTGTTGGGGGTTGGATAGAGCTTTGCTGATGACCTCCAGCAAACTCAAGTTGAAACCCTTTTGTGCATCTTTACCAGCCTTGAAAAATCTGCACCTCTTCAAATCTTCAAGGGTTCTGGGTTTCATGGAAGCAAGCTCCAATAAGGCCTGATCAGAAAGCACCCATCGCCGATTAATGTTTTTATTTTGAGCCCGAATTTCTCGGAATTCTGCCAATGCATGAACAATTGGCCATCTCTTACCCGTTACATCTCTCATTTTGATTTTTTTCCAGGCGTCTGCTGGATTGTAACTATTTTTACAAGTGTCTTTCAGTTCATCAAACAATTCCTCAACCCAACCTAACCTTCCGGTTTCCAGCAATTTTTCATTCATAGCCAGATAAATGTCCCGAAGATGAGTGACATCTGAAATTGCATATTCCATCTGTTTCTCTGTTAATGGTCGGGTTGACCAATTGGAATATTGCTGGGACTTGTCGAGCTTAACTTTGCAAATTTCACTTACCAGATTTGCATAAGAAATTTGGCTGCCATAACCACAGAGCATGGCCGCTATCTGGGTATCAAACAGGGGGTCGGGAATCAAGCCGAATTCATGGTGGAAGATTTCCAGATCCTGCTTCGCAGAGTGCAAGACTTTTGTGATCTTTTGGTTTTGGAATATTGGAATCAAATTATCCAGTTTCAGTTTTGAATTTAAGGTATCAATGATAAATTCTGAACCATTCGACTCATCACTTTCCGGTAAAGCTACCTGAATAAGGCACAATTTGGGAAAGTAGGTTTTTTCTGATACAAACTCTGTATCCAAGGCAATATAAGGCTCGTTGTGGGCTTTGTTACATAGCTCCACTAATTCTTGATTGGTTGAAATAACTTTCATGTTTATCTTTTGTTATCTGCAGAAAATAATCAGGAGAAAAAAATGAGATGCTTGATCCAAAGAGTGAAATCTGCCTCAGTTACCATTGATGACAAGACGACTGGCAAGATCGGTCCGGGCATTCTTGTCTTTGTTTGTGCTACTACTCATGACAATAAACAAATTACCACTAAAATTGCGAAAAAAGTAGCAAACCTCCGAATTTTTTCAGATAGTGACGGAAAAATGAATCACTCCATTGCTGATGTTCAGGGGGAAATCCTGGTTGTAAGTCAGTTTACCCTGGCTGCTGATCTTACCCGGGGTAACCGGCCTGGGTTCTCGAATGCTGCAAGAAATCCCCTTGCAGAAGAGCTATATCTGTATTTCATAGAAGTATTGAAAGATATGGGATTTAATGTCGAAATAGGGGAATTCGGTGCAGAAATGGAAGTGTCTCTGGTGAATGATGGACCTGTGACAATTTGGGCTGAAATAAATCAATAGACAGGAGTAGTAGTGGCTCCGGCGGCAGGATTCGAACCTGCGGCCAATTGATTAACAGTCAACTGCTCTACCACTGAGCTACGCCGGAATAGTAAGCCAAGGATTATGAGGGAAAATTAGAAACTGTTTTGATTAATTCAATAGTAAAATTTCCAACACGGGTATTTGGGCATTAATTTTATTGGAGCTAAATTGGTTTATAATGGCTGGAGCGGATTGGGTAAATGGTGGACACCTGCCTAGAATTGTAATTGTGTGGGGTAAATTGTTGGCAGCAAAACAATTTGATACACTCTGGCAGAC
>WTGT01000003.1 GCA_011523445.1 Paracoccaceae bacterium | reverse complement strand
GTTATGGATGGTGTCGGAAATGGCCAATTGTTGTGCTTCGGGGTATAGTCCCGCCACCTTGAGTTCATACGGTCTGATTGATTGTGTTCTAGCTACACGGGTTGAAGCCATTAGCCCAAGTGTACCAGTAATAAACTCTCTTTTGCTTAAGTATTTCACAACAAATTGAACCCGATTAATATGGTCAAAGCAATATTTACAAGCATCGCTTCTCCTTTTTGCAAGGAGAATTTAGAATAATAAGGATTGTAGAGGATTTAAAAATAGTGATGCCCTTTTTTTTGATTAGTTTTATTATTCAATCTTCTAGAAAAGTTAAATTGAACAAAATCTCCTTCAAAAGATAATTGTAACTTAATGACAAACAAATCCAGGAGTATATTGGAGACTTTGGTTTCGTATCCAACAGTATCAAATAGTTCCAATTTAGATTTGGTTAGTTGGATCTGTGACTACCTGGAAGGATATAATATCGACTGCCATCTTGATTATAACTCTGACGGGACAAAGGCAAGTATCTATGCCTTGATCGGGCCAGAAGAACCGGATGGAGTCATTCTTTCGGGGCATACCGATGTCGTTCCAGTCGTGGGTCAGAAATGGCAAACCGATCCTTGGAAATTGACTGAAAACGATGGCAAACTTTATGGCCGGGGAACCTGTGATATGAAAGGGTTTCTGGCCAACGTACTTGCCATGGTTCCCGAAATGACCGAGGTTGAACTCAAGCGTCCAATTCAGCTTGCCTTTTCGAGGGATGAAGAGGTCGGTTGTATCGGTGCCCCTCCCATGATCAGCAAGATCAGAGATCAATTGCCACCGGCCAAGCTTGCAATTATTGGGGAACCTTCAATGCTCAAGGTAGTTACCGGCCATAAGGGTGGAACGGCTATTTCAGTCCATGTCAGAGGCTTTGAGGTACATTCATCCATCATGCATCAGGGTGTTTCTGCCATCATGTATGCTGCCAAGCTGATTGAATGGGCCAATCAACGCAACAAGGAAAACAGCGAGAAAAGGAAAGATAGCATAACCAGTCAATTCGTTCCGCCCTACACGACACTCCATGTCGGCAAGATCAAGGGTGGAACGGCACAAAACATAACGGCAAAGGACTGCAGGTTTTTTGTCGAGATACGATGTGTACCTGGAGAAGAGCCGGAAAAGTGGGTGTCCGAGTTTCAGCAATATGCTGTTCAACTTGAATCGGAAATGAAAAAAGTTAATGAAGATACAGGGATTAATACAGGCAATTGGTTCAACGTACCTCCTTTGAAACCTGAAACGAATGGAGCTGCAGAAGAAATGGCAAGAAGGATTACTGGCGACAACAGCATCAATGTTGTATCCTATGCCACCGAAGCCGGCCAGTTTCAGGAAAAGGGATATTCCGCAGTTGTATGTGGACCGGGAAGCATTGAACAGGCTCATGGAGCAGACGAATTTATTTCCATTCCCCAGCTTGAAGCGGGGGAACGTTTCATTGGTAAAATCATCAGGGAATTGACTTAGGGAGAACAAGGTGGCAATTCGAAACCGTTTTTCAGAAATGCATGGCGAAATTAGTGAATGGCGAAGGGAAATTCACCAAAATCCGGAATTGATGTTTGATGTTTTCCGAACCTCGGATTTCGTCGCCAATAAACTCGAGGAATTTGGTTGTGATGAAATCGTTCGTGGTATCGGTCGCACCGGGGTCGTTGGAATCATAAATGGCCGCGTGAACTCCTCCGGCAAAACAATCGGCATGAGAGCGGATATGGATGCTCTGCCGATTGAGGAAGATACTTCAGTTCCTTATACATCCAAAACACCAGGGGTCATGCATGCCTGTGGGCATGATGGGCACACCGCAATGTTGTTGGGAGCAGCAAAGTATTTTGCCGAAACAAGAAACTTCAACGGCAGGATTGCTGTCATCTTCCAACCCGCTGAAGAAGGTGGCGGTGGCGGCAAGGAAATGGTTGATGACGGGATGATGGAAAGATTTGGCATTAGTGAAGTCTATGGGATGCACAATGTACCAACTATGGAAGTTGGAGATTTTGCAATCAGGTCGGGACCGTTTTTCGCAGCAGCAGATACCTTTCATATCAAGGTGGAAGGGAAGGGAGGTCATGCAGCCCAACCAGATATCGCCGTAGATACAACCCTGATTGCTTCCCATATTGTCATCGCCCTGCAAACGATAGCCGCAAGGAATATTGATCCGGTCAAAACCGTTGTTGTATCTGTCACTTCATTTGAAACCGATACCAAGGCCAGCAACGTCATTCCGCAAAATGTCCTGCTGAAGGGTACGGTACGTACAATGGACAAGGATGTTAAGGATGCCGTTTATGACAAGATACATGAAATATCCGAGGGCATAGCAAAATCCTTTGGTGGCATGGCAACGGTGGAATATGAGCACGGTTATCCGGTTACGGAAAACCATGAACAGGAAACCGAGTTTGCGGTAAGGGCTGCCCAGAAGATCTCAAATGGAGTTGATGACAACCATCCGATCGTGATGGGAGCAGAGGATTTCTCATATATGCTCAATGCCAGGCCAGGTGCCTTTATCCTGATTGGCAATGGCGATACAGCACCCTTGCATCACCCGCAGTATGATTTTAACGATGAGGTCATACCAGCCGGTTGTTCCTGGTGGGTTGAGATGGCCGAACAAAGATTGCCCGCGGCATGATCTTCAGTATTCATCGGTAATGACAGATGTTTATGCTTGGGAATTCGTATGGAATTAACTGATTTAGTAAAAATATACGGGAATATCCTGACCAGAATACTGGCCTGGTGTCGGGTTTTGGCCATAATTGCCCTAGGGTTGATGGTTGTCTGTATCCTGATACAGGTATTCTTCAGGTATATTCTGAATAATGCCTTGCCATGGCCTGATGAAGCAGCCCGGTTTTGCATGCTTTGGATGACGGG
This sequence comes from Paracoccaceae bacterium, assembly GCA_011523445.1. Taxonomy (GTDB): domain Bacteria; phylum Pseudomonadota; class Alphaproteobacteria; order Rhodobacterales; family Rhodobacteraceae; genus MPNP01. The sequence goes on along the minus strand of WTGT01000003.1, from coordinate 869 downwards.
TCTAATGGCTCCATCCGCATACAGATGGGGAAGTTTTGTTTCCATTGACATAATCAAGGACTTCATGGGCAAGACCTTCGGTGGCATATTCAATCTCCTGATCCTTGTACTTGGGATCGCTACCCTTTTCGTTGCCTTGTGGTTTGCTAACAAGCACATTGCCAGCGGATGGTTGTTCAACTCCAGTTCCCTGAAGATACCTCTCTCCTTGATCGGGATGGAATCAATCCGGATCAAATTGGCCTGGATGTACATGTCCCTGCCAACCGGGTTTGTACTGATGGTCTTGGTTGGTCTCGAATTGATCATTCAGCAGGTTCACACGCTGCTGAATTCAAATGTCAGCTATCCCAACCCCTACGATAAAATCTCTTCTGCTACCGAGTAAATCAAATGATGATACTGTTTCTACCGCTGTTTCTGGTTTTCCTGTTTGTGGGAGTGCCGGTCTTTTTTGCCATGTTGGCCGGACCCGGTCTGGTTCTGTGGGGTATCGGTCAGGAAAGGGACATCGCCTTTTTGTATCGGAACATCTATAACGGCATAGATTCCTTTCCCCTGATGGCAATTCCATTCTTCATGCTGGCTGGCGAGCTAATGAACAGGGGTGGGATAACAAGAAGGTTGGTTGATTTTGCCCAGGTCATGATGGGACATTTCAGGGGTGGACTTGCACATGTGAACATTCTTTCCTCGATGCTGTTTGCTGGACTTTCCGGATCGGCTGTTGCCGATACATCCGCCTTGGGTTCGATGCTTATACCCGCCATGGAGAAAAATGGTTACACCAGAAGATTTGCAGCTGCCGTCACCGCCGCATCCTCGGTTATAGGTCCAATCATACCACCATCCGGTATCATGATTATCTA
>WTGT01000111.1 GCA_011523445.1 Paracoccaceae bacterium | reverse complement strand
GGCTCCTTGTGTCCAGCCAGCTGGTTGGCTCATCAAGAAATATGATCCGGGGCTTGTATACCAAAGCTGCAGCCATCCTTATCCGCTGGCTTTGACCTCCGGAAAAGTTTGCCGAGTTCTCGCTCACCGAAGTATGCAACCCCATCGGCATCGCACGAATGTCCTTGGCAACACCAACCAGTTCCAATGCGCGCCATGCATCGTCCTCGGAGAGTACGCTGTCTACACCAATAATGTTGTCGAGCAAGCTTCCCGGCCGCAGGATACTGTCTTGCATGACAACTCCCATCTGCCTTCTTGTAAATCCGAAATCCAACTGGGCGAGATCTCGTCCGTCATAATAGACGCCCCCGGATAGAGGCTTCTCAAGCCCAAGCAGAAGCCGGAGAAGGGTCGTCTTGCCAGCGCCGGATTCCCCAACAATTGCAACAAACTCGCCTGGCCTTGCGCTAATCGATACATCCTCAAGCACCTTTTGTCCACCCACGGCATAGGCATGACTTACCCTGTCGAGCAGAATTCTGCCGACAAGCAGGGTTCGGTCCTGACCTGACTTTCTTGTTGAGGTGGGGCTTGCCAGAATGGGTACGACCTGCTCACAGGCTGGTTTGATAAATGCAACCGCCCGTGCAGCATTTCCTAGCATGATGATCGTCGTGCACATCACCATGACTGCCGTAAATACGGCAAGGAAATCGGCCGTAACAACTCCTCCTCCCTCACCCTGAACGGCTATTGTCGAGAACAGGACCGCCGCTGAAAATGCGGGTACCGCAGCACCGAATGCGAAAAGGTGTTCGTCGAGTATCGAGAGCCGGATTTCCGCTTTCTTGTGGCCATGATACCGCCGTGCCCAGGCGGCAAAGGCCAAATCCTCGGCAGCTGTGACGCGCAACTTGGAAATGCCTTTGAGAAATTGCTGGGTATCTCCCATGAGTCTTCGCATGGTTTCAAGGTACTGTTTCTGTGGCTCGACCATAAAAATGCAAAATGCAGCCGTTACACCGATCATCACTGCCGAGAGCAGCAAGGCTATCCAGCCAAGATAGGCATCGTAGAAAAACAGAAGACCAAGTGCCGGCAGCAGGAAAAACGTGGACAAGACTCCATCGGCCGTTACGCCGGCAACCTGGTCCCTGACATTCTGGAACACCATTGATCTTGTTATCAGTTCACCGGCGGTGTAACCGCGGAAAAAGCCGGGATTCAAGCGCAGCAGACGATCCCATATCAAGGCACCTAGTCGGGCGGCCACACGGCCTTCAACCCGCATAAGTGCAGTTCCCCGGAGAATGTGCAATATGGCCATAAGCGCACCGATTCCAACGAGGATTGACGCCATTTGCAGGGCCAGGACCTCATGGCCGTCCGGTGTCGGCGCACCGACCAGCCAGCTGATCGCAAATGCAGGTGTCAATGCAAGTGTGCCTGCAGCAATGCCTGCCAAGCCAAGTATTGCCAAGTCCCTTGTCACACCACGATTTCCTGCCAGGAACAATTCCTTCAAGCCGGCCTTTCCATCCGCTCTGTTGCCTGACAATGATGGATAAAGGTAATAGACCTCCTGGAATGGGTTGTCGGTTTTGCCATCCACCAGGACAGACTCGCCTGTCGAGGGATTCACGATCCTGTAGTTTCCGGTCAACCCCGGTAAAAGTGCCAATGGTTGTTGATCCTCACGTCGAATTGCCAGCATTGCCCCGCTGTCATCGAGCCACCAGCGTTCCGAAGCCGACAGCCGCACCTTACGCTTCCTCAATGCCGATGCGTCACAGAAATCATTCAGCGAGAGTTCCTCTCTGCTTCGCTTGGCAGGTACCCGAATCTCGAATCCCTCGTGCCTGCCGATCATGCGCAAGGCACCTTCCATGGCGGATTTATCCTTCGCCGACCGAAGTGCAGGATTATAAAGTGCTTTCAGGTTGGACCTCGCCCGTATCTTGTCGTCCTGACGCCTTGTGACCCGAGCAACCTGAAGATTCACCTCGTCAACAAGCAGCAGTTTCTGACCGAGACATTCTGCATCGAACAATATCTCATGAAATCCCGGCAATGCCTTGTCCAAAATTTGTCTCATGGCAATTTCGGAGGTGGTTCTACAGTCGAGCCTTTCCTCCCCGTGTAAGCGGATCCATGCATCCCGGGAAACAGGTACCAACTCGTGAGGTCCGGTATCCACAAGATCAAGAAAGGTAGCCTCGATACCAGTTGCAGTCAACCAGACAATACCGTGATCGGGTGAGGCGATACCTTTTCCTGTCATGGGGCCGGGACGAAGACGAAGCTCCGTTGCAGGAATTCCTTCCATGTCCCGGGATACGGCCAGGGACATGAACTCGATCCAGAAATCGACATGCCTGTCGAATTCCATCCTCGTCGCTATAGCATCGTTACCGCCCTCCATTGCCTCCAGCAGCCCTTCATGTGTCAGCCGGCATAACTTGGTGCCTTGCAATCCCTTGGCAACAAGCCTTATTGAGTGGCTGGATTCTTCGACGTTGAATGCCAACTGTCCGGCTTCAAGTCTGATGAAATGCTTGTAGGCGGAAGCCCTCTGACCTGATTCATACTCGGCCGAAAAAACATCGATTGCACCTTCTTCAACGTACCATGTATAACCAGGCACCGACAGATTCACCGGTTGACTTGCAACGGCTGGAACCGAGTCGCCGTGTTCAAGAAACATTGAACCCAGATTGGTTGGGGAAAGGATTTCATTCGCCATCAAGCAACCTCCGGTACATGCCGTCACGGGCGTACAGCTCATTATGAACGCCCTCTTCTATGATACTGCCACCATCGACAATCAGGATGCGGTCCGCATCGCGAATCGTGCTCAGGCGGTGTGCAATGATGAGGCATGTGCATCCGCGACGGCGAATGCTGTCATCGATCATCAATTCGGTAAGGGGGTCAAGAGCGTTCGTGGCTTCGTCCAGAACCAACAGAGTTGGCCTGTTTACCAGCGCCCTGGCGATTTCCAGTCGCAGTCGCTGGCCACCACTGAAATTACGGCCTCCTTCTTCCACCATGCATTCATACCCTTCGGGACGACTGATGATGTCCTCGTGAATCAATGCATCCCTGGCAGCGGCAGTCACATTTTGATCCGGAACCGTACTGTCCCACATGGTCAGGTTGTCGTAAATAGATGCTGCGAACAGAACCGGGTTCTGGTCGACGAAGGCAACCGACCTGCAGAATACCTCACGTGGAATCTCCCCGGCAGGATGGCCGTCGAACAATATTTCTCCTGACCATGGCAGGTGCAGTCCCGCCACCAACTGCGCGACCGTGGACTTGCCCGAACCACTGGAACCCACCAAGGCAATGCGCTGGCCAGGCTCGATTGTCAGGCTGAAATCCCTGATTAATGGGTCTCGATTCTTCTGGTATCCAAAGGTAACGCTCTTCATTTCAAGCTTGCCGATCAATCGCAACCGGCCCCCTTTCATGGACAACTTCGGATTATCTGAGCCATTGGATATCGGAGCAGTCTCATTAGGTGCATTGATCACGTCGTCCATTCTTGTAAGGTCAGCGTCCAGTGTCTCCAGCAAGTCAGAGAATTGCCCGATTCTGGCGACTGGACGAATGAAGTTGTCGGCAAGAATGTAAAATCCCATCAATTGGCCGAGAGTGACATGCCCCAGCGTCATCAGCCATCCTCCTAGGCCAAACACCGCTGCTGCATTGAGTAACTGAAACAGATGTGGAAAAGAGGATGCAACATGCCCCAGTTCCACGAATTCCTGGCGAGCAACAAGTTCACGGGCCTGCCTGCCGCTCCAATCTGAAAAAAAGTCATTATCCCGGGCAGTGGCTTGCAGGTTCTCAACCGACGAAAGTCCAGCTGCGCTTATACCAAACAACATGCTCTGTTCCCGACGCAACCGATGATTTTGGTAACGGCGCAAGCGAGCTACCACCCTTGTCAAACCGTAACAGGATACACCCATGCCAGCGACCACAAATGCCAAGGGCCAATTCCAGACCAGCATGACTGCCAGAAAGGCCAAACCCATTATCAGGTCAACCAACAGGCGCACGAGCTGTCCCGCTCCTATGTCGGCAACTTCATCAATCGTTCGCAAACGCAAGGCGAGGTCACCTGTCAATCTGGAGGAGAAGAACTTGATCGGGAGATGCAGCAATGTGTCCAGAAATCTGTCGCTCTGGTTGATGGCGAGGCGGATTACAAGTTCACGCAGGGAACGCATTTGCAGCCACGTCAGGAGGTAGGCAGATACACCAGCCAGAAGCGTGGCCGCCGACAACGTCCAGACCAGTTCGGTCTGTCCGGATGCCAGAACATTGTCCACGAATTGCGCCAGCAGGAGTGGCAGGGCCAGTAGCACAAATGCAAGCAGCAATCCGAGGGCTGTCGTGCGCACAAGCAGAGGTCTGTGGGCACGTAACCATGGCCAGAGCCTTGCCACGACGCTGCGCCTCTCGCCCCGCTGCTTGAATTCGACGCCGGGTTTGAGGATAAGGCTGACACCGGTGAAGTGGCGGTCGAATTCATCCCTGCCGATGTTGCGGTGACCTTCGGCGGGATCATTGAGAAAGAAGCGTCCCCCCACCATGCCCTCAAGGACAACGAAGTGGTTGAAACCCCAGAAAAGCACGATTGGTAGGGGCAATACTTCCAGTTGATCGATCTGACAGCTGTGTCCTGTCGCATTCAGGCCATAACTGCGTGCTGCCTGTGCAATGTCCTTCATGTTGGAACCATCACGGCCAACACCGCATTGCTCACGCAACTCCTCCAGCGATATCCAGCAACCATGGTGTGCAAGCACGATGCCAAGACAGGCTGCTCCGCAGTCAGTGGACTCTAGCTGCATCATCAATGGGGTGCGGCGTGGTCGCCTCCAGAACTTCGAGATTCCAGTTGTATTCGGAGAACTTGAATCTAAAGTGGCTTGCTGTATCATTTTGGCTTAGAATCAAACTGAGAGGACAACCAGACCAATGATTGCCATCAATAAAAGCATTAATGTCCTCCTGAAGATACGCTCATGCGAGGCCGACACCTTCAATGGTTCGTCCATGGCCTCTGATTGTGCCCTGTAAATCAGGGAATCTTTTCGAAACAATTTCTGTATGCCTCCCAGAAATATGATTGTTAGCGTGTCATTTTATCCTGTTAGATGAGTTTCCACAACCCTATACAGTCAACTAATTTTTTGAGATTATACACTTAAGGGCACCTCTATTTAATGTGGTGAATCTAATGTTTGGAACATTGAATTTTCCTATCCTGAGTCAGTAAGGATAAAGTTCTTTCCTTTCCCACAAGGGCTTTGGTACCATGTGTAGTAACAAATTAAGATCTCGTAAATTCAACAAATGCCTGTTTAAATGGAATAAATAGAGGTGCCCTTATCCTAAAAAGCAAGAATCCCAATATCTATAGAAGAAGGTTTCCAATGATGGATCTTCCTCTGTTTTGGTGGGGATAGGGCCATCTGTCAACTCCATCAGGATATAAATTCAGATCAATTAGGGTATTGGGTTGTATTGATTAACTATATCAGTAAAGAGAAACAAGAAGTGTCCAGATCATGGGCATTCTTGAATTGAAAATAATTAACTGGGAGAAAAAAATGTCATTTTTTCGCTTGTTTCTGGTTGGTCTTCTTGTAAGTGGCTTTACAGCCATGGCTCAGGCTCAGGATTATCCAGATAAGACAATTGAAGTTGTAACCCACGCCGGCGCAGGTGGTGGAACCGACGTTACCACCCGTATGATGATGTTGCGTGCAAGACGTGTACTTGGTCAGGATATGGTGGTTGTCAACAAGAGAGGTGGTGGTGGTTCAGCTGCCATGGATTATTACCTTACTGTTCCGGCCGATGGTTATACCATACTTACCTTTACCATTGGTCATGCTGCTGAATTGGCCAAGGGCAATACCGACATGAAACTTGAAGACATCAGGCCAATCGCAAGAGGCACAGATGATCCTCAAATTCTGATGGTTCGATGTGGTGTATATGGAAGTGCCGAGGATTTTGTCGCAGCACAGATGGATTCCGGCCTTACCTATGGTACTACCCATGTCGCAAACATTGATGATGTTTCTGCTTTCATGTTTACCTTGAAGGGTGGTATGGCCACTCCAACAATTTTGCCTTTTGATGGAGGTGGTGAACTGGCAACCCAACTAATCGCAGGTGCAGTCGATGTGGGTGTATTGAACCTAGCCGAAGCCGTCAGCCAGATTGAAGCTGGTGATATCTGTCCAATCGTGGTCCTAGCAGATCAGAGAATGGCGGCACTGCCTGATGTTTCCACTGCCAAGGAGATGGGGATACCTGTCAGTTTCTCAACGGTCCGTGGATTTGTGGTACATGCAGATACACCGGATAATGTTGCTCAGAAAATCGAGGAATCGCTAATCACGGCAATGAGTCACGGTATTTATCAGGGCTACCTTACTTCTGTAGGACTTGATTCAACTTCGGTCGCTGGTTCAGATGTTTGGGGAAACCAGATTTCAACCATGATTACCGACATGGAATCGGCTCTGCGTGAACTTGGTTTCATCGAGTAGACGCAGTTAACTCACCGTCCTGATTTGGAAATTATACTTGTGGACAGTGATTTAAAACAAAACATCAGGGGAGCCACCCTAGAAACCTGGTTGGTTCCCCTGGTGATTCTCATATTTTGTGGATTTACCTATTGGTTGACTACCGAGTTTGCCCGTATGCCACCAATCCTCAAGCGGGGCATACAACCATCTGATTTTCCGCAGCTATTGATAGCCCTGATGGTAGGTCTAACAGCCCTAATTATCTGGAAGGATCCGATAAGGGTATCGGAAAGAATCCATAATCCAACCCTTTTGGCTTTTGGAATGATCGGCGTATTTGTACTTTTGGTGCAATTTGATTTCTTTTTTGCGTTGTCCGTTTCTTGTCTGGGATTAACCCTGCTTTGGAAAAAGCGAAACTGGTATACCTTCCTTATTGTGGGATTTCTGGTACCCATAGGGGTCTTTTTCCTGTTTGATCAGGTGTTTGAAGTTCGTTTTCCACGTGGTTTCCTGACCAATTTGTGGTACGGTTAGATGGATTCTTTCATTACCGGCCTATTGGCTCTGGCAGACTCATCCCTGGTTGTGCTTCTGATTGCGGCCACTCTTGGCGGGGTTATCATTGGAGCTTTACCCGGTTTGAATGCCACAACCGGTGCGGCACTTTTACTACCATTCACCATAACCATGGAACCGGTCGCAGCCATAGCTGTATTGACGGCAATATACTGCTCGGCAACATTTGCCGGAGCGATTACAGCCATTTTGATCAATACTCCGGGTACATCGGCAAGTGCCACAACCTGTTTGGATGGCTTCCCCTTGGCCCAGAAGGGAGAAGCGGGACGGGCTTTGGGGCTGGCCGTTGTTGCTTCAACCATAGGAGGCGTTTGCAGTGTCATTGTTTTGATGTTGGCTGCTCCACTTCTGGCTCGTGCAGCCTATAGTTTTGCCCCACCGGAATATTTTGCCCTTACCCTGTTTGGCCTTTCCATGCTGGCAACCATAGGAGGGGGTTCACCAATAAAAAATATTTTAGCCGGTTGTTTGGGCATTTTGGTTTCAACAATTGGAATAGACTTAATGACCGGTGTTGAGAGGTTCACTTTTGAAATGTCGGTACTGTCTGACGGCATCGGGTTTGTGCCGGTCATGATAGGTGTCTTTGGTATTTCGGAAATGCTGGTACAGATATCAAATAGTCAGGAAGGGTTAGAAAGAATCAAACTTAAGGCAATCAAATTGCCATCCAAGGCTGATTATATCAAGGTATGGAAAACCATATTGCGTTCCACCGGGATTGGAACATTCATCGGCATTTTACCTGCCGAAGGTGCTACTGTCGCTTCGATGATTGGTTACAATGAGGCCAAGAGGTGGTCCAAGACACCGGAAGAATTTGGCAAAGGGGCAATCGAAGGTATAGCGGGTTCTGAAGCGGCCAACAATTCTGCTACGGGTGGAGCGATGGTTCCAACTCTGGCGTTGGGTATTCCGGGAAGCCCGACGGCTGCTGTCATTCTTGCCGGCTTAATGGTTCATGGGCTTCGTCCTGGCCCCACAATGTTTACCGAACAATCGGATTTTGCCTTCTCGATATTCTGGTCAATGATGTTCGTCAATTTGCTGTTTCTTGGAGTCGGGCTATATGGTGCCAAGATATTTGCAAGGGTAACACTTGTTCCTGTTCAAATACTGTGGCCGTGTGTATTCATTTTTTCAGTCGTTGGTGCCTATGCCCTTGACCAGTCAATGATGGATGTATGGGTAGCTCTTGGTTCTGGAGTTCTGGGTTATTTCATGCGTAGATATGGCTTTTCGGTAGTTCCCCTGGCTATCGGTCTAATCCTTGGTGAAATCCTTGAACAGAGGTTTGGTCAGTCGATGGTCATGCTCAAGGAACAATGGTGGTTGCTACCTACAAGGCCTCTGACCCTCTTTTTCCTGGTTTTGACTTTCCTGGCACTTTTTGGCAAACCGATATGGAACCGTATCAAGCAATTAAGTACATAGGTTGTGAACAATGGTCAAGATTACTGAAATCAGAACGAGGGTTTGGAATTGGGTTGGTCCCACTGTTCCGCCAAAAGCCAACTTTTGCACTTCGGCAACTGATGTCTTGCCTTCAAGTGAAGATTCAATGGCAAGCTTTCGGTTTCATCAATGGCTTACCTGCGAAGTGGTTGCTGACAATGGCATGATTGGTATAGGAAATGCTGCTCTGGCACCACCACTGATCAAGGAAACCATAGATCAGTATCTGTCTCCCCTGTTGATTGGGGCTGATCCTTTTGATTATGCCCTGTTATGGGAAAGAATGTATCGAAAGACCCACGCATGGGGGCGTAAGGGAATCGGAATGACGGCGATTTCCGCCATTGATATCGGTATTTGGGATCTGATGGGAAAAATCGTCGAGAAGCCCGTCTTCAAGCTTCTGGGAGGACGTACCAAACATAAAATACCCGTCTATTACTCCAAGTTGTATGCCGATTCGGTAGATGCCATGCAACAGGAAGCCGCCAAGGCCATGGAAGGTAACTTTCAGGGTTTCAAGGCCCGTTTCGGTTATGGACCCAAGGATGGTATGGCTGGTATGCGGGAAAACATCAAGAGGGTTGAAGCTCTTCGTGAGGTCATAGGTTATGATCGGGATCTGATGCTGGAGGCCTATATGGGCTGGAACCTGGACTATACCAGAAGAATGATACCGAAACTTGAAAAGTACGAACCTCGCTGGCTGGAGGAACCGGTCATTGCCGATGATATTCTTGGTTATGCCGAGTTGAACAGGGGCCCCATTCCCATTTCGGGAGGGGAACATGAATTTTCCGTCATCGGATGTCATCAGTTACTGCACCATCGTGCCGTGGCCGTGTTGCAATACGATACAAATCGGGTGGGAGGTATCACGGCAGCCAACAAGATCAATGCAATCGCTGAGGCTTACCAGATTCCAGTCATACCTCATGCCGGGCAGGTCCACAATTATCACTTGACCATGTCCAATATCAATTGTCCAATGAGTGAATATTTCCCGGTATTTGACGTGGAAATAGGTAATGAACTGTTTTACTACATATTTGAAGGGGATCCAGAACCGATGGATGGTTATCTGGACCTTGACGAGAACACTCCCGGTCTGGGCATCAAGATTTCTGACCGACATCTCAACAATTTCACCATTGATGAATGATGGGTTTCGGATTTTGTATCATATAAATTTACCCCAATAATTTTACGGACGGAATGAACCAATGAAGAAATACAAGGGAATTTGGCCAGTCGTACCTACTGTCTTTGACGATCAGGGGAATCTTGACCTTGAGGGTCAAAAGAGAACGTTGGATTTTCTCATTGACCAGAAGGTAGACGGTGCCTGTATCCTAGCCAATTACTCGGAACAGTTTTCGCTTTCCGATGAAGAAAGAAACCTGTTGCAGAAGGTTTGCATCAACCATGTTGCGGGACGAATGCCATTGATTGTCACCATCAGTCATTTTTCAACGAAAATTGCCTGTGAAAGGGCAAAATCGGCCCTTGCCGAAGGTGCCTCAATCGTTATGGCCATGCCACCTTACCATGGTACCCTTCTGAAGGGTTCACCAAACCAGATACTTGATCACTTCAAGGAAATGGGTGATGTGGGAATTCCGATAATGCTCCAGGATGCACCACTATCTGGAGTACCCTTATCAGTTCCACTATTGGCAGAATTGGCACAAAGCATTGAAATGCTGGAACTGTTCAAGATTGAGTCAATCGGTGCTGCAGAAAAAATCTACAATCTGCTCAAGCTTGCCGATCAACATATTGAAGGCCCTTTTGATGGTGAGGAGGGCATAACCCTCTATGCCGATCTGGAAGCTGGAGCTACAGGTTCGATGACATCAGCATTGATTCCGGACCTGATCCGTCCCGTGATCATTTCCTTTTTGACAGGTAGCAAATCCAGTGCCAGAGAGCAATATGATGCCGTTTTGCCCATAATTAATCATGAAAACCGACAATGCGGGTTTAGAGCTACCAAGGAAGCAATGGTCGAGGGTGGAATTATCACATCAAGTTATTGTCGGCATCCGATCGAAAGGTTACGACCTCAAGCCAGAAATTTGCTTATGGAATTACTGAAAATCCATGATCCCGCAGTCTTGTCTTGGGGTAAATAGGAGAGTACCGATAATTTGAAAATTGCAATTTTATATTAGGAAGATGACAGAAAGAAAACCGAGGATTGGTATAATTCCTGGCGATCCGAGTGGAATCGGAACCGAATTGATTGCTAAACTTCTCAATATTGAGGACGTGTCAACCAGTAATGATATATTACTGATTGGAGACAGGCATGTTTTTGAACTGGGACAAGCACAGGCGGATAAAGGCTATGATCTTTATCCAGTTGATGCATGGAAAGATGATTGGATAAATGTCCCTTCCTTTGCCCATTTTGAAAATCCTACCATAAATCCGGAGGAAATAGTCATAGGCGAGGTTACACTTGCTTCGGGAACTTCAGCCATGGCCAATTTGAATTTAGGACTGGATTTGTTGAAGCAGGGAATTATTGAAGCCCTTGTTTTTGCTCCCTTCAACAAGGAAGCCCTCAAACTGAGTGGATTGAGGTTCCAGGACGAACTTCACCACATGAAGGATTATCTGAATTATGAGGGTTACATTACAGAGCTCAATACGCTGGATGGATTCTGGACCAGCAGGGTAACCAGCCATATCGCCCTGAAAGAGGTATCGGATGCCATAAATGAAACAAGAATAATCAACTCGATAGATCTCATCAACAGAACCCTGAAGCGTTCTGGTGTAAAGCGACCCCGCATAGCAGTTGCCGCCTTAAATCCACATGCCGGTGACGGAGGTAATTTCGGAACCGAAGAAATCGATGTCATTGCACCTTCGGTAAAAAAAGCTGCCTTGAAGCAAATTGCAGTAGACGGTCCCTGGCCTTCGGATACGGTTTTTCTGAAATATAAAAACAACGAGGTGGATGCGATTGTAACCATGTATCATGATCAGGGACAGATAGCTCTCAAGCTATTGGGTTTTGATAGAGGTGTTACGGTTTTGGGAGGTATTCCGTACCCCATAACGACAGCAGCCCATGGTACAGCCTTTGATATAGCCGGTTTGGGTATTGCCGACATTGGTGCATTTCGCAATGCATTCGAACTTGCCGGTACAATGGTCATGAATTGGGAACAGGCCAATGGCTAAAGTTCGAAAAATTGGATTCTTGGGTGCTGGGCTGATGGGTTTTGGCATAGCCAAATGCCTGCTTGAAAGCGGTATTGAAGTTAAGGTCCTGCAACACAGAAATCCTGAACCTATCATGAAGTTGAAAAAAATGGGAGCAAGTTTGGCCACAAGACCCAAAGATGTACTCCTGGATACAGATGGCCTGGTTTCATGTCTGCCCAACGCTGAAATCGTTGACAAGGTTGCAGAGGTTCTGGTTCCCGAATTCAAGTCTGGAATGTTCTGGATAGACACCACGACATCTAAGCCTGAAACGAGCAAGGGAATTGCCGACCGCCTAAGGGAAAATGGAGCAATATTTGCAGATGCACCTGTAACCGGAGGTCCAATCCAGGCTGTTGAGGGTGAGTTGGCTTCGCTCGTTGGCTGTACTCAGGAGGACTACCACCTGGTAGTATCCATAATTGGTGTTTACTCCAAGGTCATGCGTCATTTCGGTGAGGTGGGTTCAGGCAACATTGCCAAGCTATTGAACAACCTTGTATCCCAAGGAATGACCATTCTGCTGGCTGATGCCTTTTTATGTGCGGAACAAAAGGGGGTTGATCGGCAGGCATTATATGATGTCATGAGTGCGGGAGCTGTTCGATCGGGTACATTGGAAAAAATGGTAAAACCATATCTTTCCGGAAATTATGACGGCAGTAGGTTTACCATCGAAAACTCACTCAAGGATCTGCGTTATGTCACCGAGATTATGAATGAAAAGTTACCTGGACATGCAGGTTTGTCCGAATATCTTGCCAACAGGCAGGCAAGACAGGTAGAAAAGGGACGTGGTAAAAGTTTTGTCAGCAATTTGTTGATGCAGGAATATATCTTGCGAAGTTAATACTTGCTTGAGTTGCGAATTGATAATATTGTTAGTCGTCAATCAAACAATCGGCTAGTCCTTCCGCCTTTATCGCTTCAATTTTCTCAACAATCCATTCGGCCCTCAGTTTCAATTCAGGGGGCAAATCGAAAGGATCAACACCATTTGGTGCTTCAAGCATGACGGTCAATAATGCACTTTCCTCCGGAGTAAGGGATTCGATATTTTTCTTCAGAATGGTTTGGGATGCTGCAGCCACTCCAAAAACTGAGGTACTTGATCTTACGTAATTAAGATAGAACTCCAAAATTCTTTTTTTTGACCAGAAGATTTCAACCAAAAGGCTAAGAGGCGTTTCTAGCATCCTGCGCAAATTTTGATCAGTGCTCCCCAGAAAAAGGCTTTGAACGGCTTTTTGGGTAAGTGTTGTTGGTTTTTTCTTATCGCGGTCACGGGAGGAGTTAAGGTCAAAACCCCAATGCATGCAAAAAAATTCGTCTTCTGTTACCAAATGGGACAGTGCCAACCCTTCAGGCAATTCTTCATAATCGATCCATTCATGATTGATAGTACCATGACTGATAAACGATTTGGCCATTTGAAAGGAAAAGGGTGGGTTTATCAGGCTGAAGGAAAATAGTATCAAAACCAGGATTATTGGCATTATTATTACTATTTTGAGCAATAACCTGACGATTTTCTTCCAGAAACCGGGTTTTTCATCAAGAGGTCTTTTTTTTAAAATCTTCAAGATCGTTATACCTGTAAATGAAATTCTGATTAATGATATTTATCGTGATTTATCAATAACACGACCTCTCAAATTGTATCGGGAAAATAGAATTTACCAGCATCCCGATTCGTTCGTTACTCCGGTCTGTTAACTGCTCATCAACCCAACCTTATCCACAATAATCCTTATTGCCTTTTTTGCGTATCAGTTACTAATTCTAGTGAATAAAAAATATAAGTAAAGATAACGGAAATTGGATGAGTGCCCGTATAACTAATTAATTGTTGATATTGGCAAGAAGTTGTTACTGAGGAAATTAACATGATTAGGTTAGGTTTTAGGGCAATGGCTGTAATGTTCACAGGTATTTTGACCATATGCCTGTATGGATATTCTGCCCATGCCGATGATAGTGGAAAGGGTAATTTCGGCAAATCAAAGTGGGGCAAGGGTTATCAGATCACTTTCGCTGAATTGGATACCAATAATGATGGCATGATTACTACCGAGGATATTGAGATCTACCACGAAGAACGGTTCAATAACATTGACTTGAATGGGGATGGCATGATTTCCGAAGAGGAATGGTCATCAAGGCTTGATGATCAAATTTCAGAAAGAAGGAAATCACGTATAAGCAGAATGTTTGACAAGATCGATGATAATGATGACGGAATGATCAGCTCGGATGAAATGCCTGCCAAGAGGATGGATTTTGACAGGATGTTGAAAAAGCTGGATAGAGATGGTGATGGTGCCATCTCGGAAGTTGAATTCAATGAAGGCAGATCCATGGACAAAAAAGGGAATTGGAAATCTGAAAAGCGTGGTAACAAAAAATACAAAGGTGAATGATCTTCAAATTATCTGGTCCCGAGATGGGACCAGATATATTTATTTGCCTGTCAGAGGACAATTATTTTGAATATTTTGGGATAGAGATTTCCTTTGAATGAGGATGATGAATTATTAAAGAGGTTCGTTCAGGGTGAATCTGTGGCAGCCAGAATATTGATTGAGAAATATTCACCTCAGCTCTATAGGATGGCCTGTAGAAGTTTGGGAAATACGAGTGATGCCGAAGAAATTGTCCAGGAAACAATGGTAAGATTGTGGCAATTTGCACCCAAATGGGAACCTGGCAAAGCCAGAATTTCGACATGGTTATGGCGTGTTGCATCAAATTTGTGCATTGATAGGATAAGAGAAAGGGAAAGATTCATTGACAAGGCAACCGAAGAAGTGGATGCATCTGAAAGTCAGGTTGCAGGTCTGATACATCAAGATCGGATCAGGGCAATCCAGATTGCCTTAGGACAATTGCCTGCAAAGCAAAATCAGGTCATCGTACTAAAGTATTTTGAAGGGCATGGGAACAAGGAAGTTGCTCAAATTATGTCAGCCAGTGTAGAAAGTATCGAGGGGCTTTATTCCAGAGGCATGAAAAAAATGCGAGAAATTTTGATGGATCAACATTCCACGCTGGGTTGGAAAGAGTAAGTTTGATGGAACCTCAAGATAAAGTTGAAATGGAAAAATTTCTGGAGGAGGCCAAAATCCAAGAGTTCCCCCTCCGGAAGGATTTTGAAGAGGTTCTATTTCAAGATGCACTTGAGGTCCAGTCTGGCTTTACCAAGAATTATCGTGTAAATGCCACCAAAGTTCTCCTGACCCAGCGGTTGTTGCAGTTTGGACGTAGAGTTTCCCCGATTGGAACCGGTATTGTCCTGGCCTCTACTGTGATTGGAGCAATACTCGGATACTATGCTGCCGATGAATTGGAAGTCATGACCCTGAGTGCCTTGGGTATGTATCCTGATCCCAATGGCTTCGAAATTTATGGTAATCTTGAGGAATTGCTCCAACTTGACGTAGGTTAGTTTCATTCCGGGAGATGTTAAAAGCTGGTACTGGCAAATGTAATATATTGATACAATCGTTTAATTGTCATTTCCAACAAAAGAATCTAAATTGCAACGTGCAAGCAAAGGGAAGGGCAATGACCCAATCAACAATAAAAAACGAGGTTAGTTTTGTCGGAGCGGGTCTTCACTCCGGTAAGAATTCTCGTATTACAATACTCCCGGCACCTTCCGATTTTGGCATTCAGTTTTATAGAACTGATTGTGAGGATAAGAATAACTGTATACCCGCCAATTTTAGAAATGTAGTAGATACCCTCAGATGTACAACCTTGGGCAACTCCTTGGGTTTAAAGGTAAAAACAACAGAGCACCTACTTGCTGCTTTCGTTGCCTGTGGAATCAGCAATGCCAAGGTGTTGATTTCCGGTGAAGAGATTCCTGCACTTGATGGCAGTGCCAGGGAATTCGTTTTGAAATTTCTGGAATCCGGTTTGCAAAACCAGGGAACACCCCAAAAAATTCTTAAGGTACTCAAGCCGGTCCATTTTGAGGATACAAGCACCGGAGCACATGCATCGCTTTATCCATCGGATACTTTCGAAATGGAATTCACCATTGAATATCCCTTGCCAATCGGTAAGCAAAGCAAGCAAGCCAGTCTGGTTAATGGTTCGGTGGTAAGTT
>WTGT01000110.1 GCA_011523445.1 Paracoccaceae bacterium | reverse complement strand
CAATAATTCCCGAAGTGCCGTCTATGGTTATGATCAACGGGTTGAGGCTTTTGGATCGAAGGGAATGCTCATTTCCGGTAACAAAAGGGAAAATGAGGTACAGCTGTTTTCTGCCTCGTATACCGAAAGTGGTTCACCCTATCAGAATTTCTTTATTGAAAGATACACTGAAGCATATCTACATCAATTTGAAGTTTTCGCTGAATCAATCAAGAATGGAGGCAACTTTCCGGTTGGCATTGAGGATGGATACCAAGCCCTCTTGTTGGCAGAAACTGCCAACCGTTCACTTGCAGAAAACAGGCCAGTCCGGGTTTCCGAAATCGAGTAGTTCTATTGGGAATTGATAATCAATTATCCCAATCCGGAACTTCGGTCCATTGGCCACCTTTCCTGGAAGAGTCAACTTGTGAAAACACAACTTCCACCATGTGCAAACCGTCCTCAAAGCTGGGATAAGTCAATGCCGACTGATCCGGTGTCTTGCCTTCCTTACGGCAATTGATCACCTCTGCCAGATCCTTGTAGAGAGTGGAAAATGCCAAGGGCATTCCTTCGGGATGTCCAATTGTAACCCTGCCGGCACGGTTTGCTTCATCATAAAGGTAGGGTGCTCCCCTCTCCAGTATTTTTGTGGCCTCCTTCCCTTTGGTCCAATACAATTGATTAGGTTGTTCTTGTTGCCATCTTAATCCACCGAGTTCACCGAATATCTGAATCGACAGCCCGTGTATTCTGCCATATGCAAGTCCACTTACCCATTGTCTGCCAATGGTTCCATCCTGTAATCTGAAAGCGGTAAGGGAGTCATCCTCCAATTCTCTCCCGGCGACACCAACTGCAAAATCGGAAGAAACCCGTTTTACCTTTTGACCTGTTACAAAACAGGCCAAATGCATGGCATGGCTGCCCAAATCAAGGGTAACCGCTGAAACGCCTGCTTTCTTGGGATCAAATCGCCACCCGATACGGGGATCATCCTGCCAATTTGATTCAGCCATGAATCCACCTGCGAACTGGGTAAAAACCACTCTTGTTTTTCCTAAATCTCCCCGAAGTACCATTTCCCTCATTTGTCTGATCATCGGATAGCCGGTATAGCCAAAATTCACGGCACAAACCCGACCCAGTTTTTTTCCCAACTTGACAAGTTCCCTGGCTTCTTCAACGTTGATTGTCAGAGGCTTTTCACAGAAAACGTCTATACCTGCTTCCATGAAAGATTTACAAATTTCAAAATGGGTGTCATTTGGAGTAGCAACGGTAACCAGCTCAATTCTGTCTGGCCTTGCCCTCTCGGATTGTAGCATTTCCTGCCAATTACCATAGGCACGATCAGGTGAA
Source organism: Paracoccaceae bacterium (assembly GCA_011523445.1). Classification (GTDB taxonomy): domain Bacteria; phylum Pseudomonadota; class Alphaproteobacteria; order Rhodobacterales; family Rhodobacteraceae; genus MPNP01. The sequence goes on along the minus strand of WTGT01000110.1, from coordinate 2,478 downwards.
ACCCCCAACCGAATCCCAAACTCTTTTGCCTTGGCAGGATCAATATCCAGGGCGCTGGCGACAAAATCATATTTCTCTTCAACAGCAACCCCTGCCCTATGGGCAAAACCTATTTGACTGCCTTCACCACCACCAACGATTCCCCATCTAATTTTTTTCATGTTTATCCTTTTCCAGTTTCAGTTCGAAATGCCATCATTTATACAACAGTCGGATGTATTCAATAAAGATAATCGAGCAACCAATCTTTCCAGTGTTAGAAAAATTTAATCCCCGGGAACATTCTTCTCAATCAAGAAATCTGGAAATACTTGAATAATAAATTACATTCGAATTTGATTGAAAATCCGACATTGTTTTGGGTTTGTCAAAATTAATCCCTAAATTCGGGAAAAACCAGAATGTATAAAATCTTAGTTATTGAACCCCTACACCAAGAAGCGTTGCAACTTATTGATGCCAGAAACGATGTAAGCTATCAGTTAATCACTGACATATCGGAAGAAAATATTCTGGCTCATATCGAGGATGCCGATGCCCTGACTATAAGGGTTTCTACCTTGCCCAAAAAAGCACTGCAAAAAGGAAGGAAACTCAAGGTGGTCTCGAGACATGGTGTTGGTTATGACAATATCCCCCTTGATGAGTGTAATCGTTTGGGTATTCCCTTAGCATTGGTGGGTTCTGTGAATTCGATAGCCGTTTCCGAGCAGACAATTTTCCTGATGATGGCGGTTGCCAAATTGGGTGCAATATTCAATCAGGAGGTCAAGGCTGGCAATTTCGGCATAAGGAGCAAATACAGACCCATGGAACTTAATGGAAAAAAACTCCTGATCGTGGGTTTTGGGAAAATAGGCCGGGAAGTGGCTAAACGGGCACAGGCATTCGGGATGGATATTTTGGTTTATGATCCTTACCAAAAACCTGATGAAAGGGATGTGAAAGTATTACCGTCGTTGGAAGAGGGCTTGGAGATTGCAGATGTGATTACACTCCATTTGCCCCTGACATCGGAAACCAAATATTTGATAGGAAAGAAAGAATTGGCCATCCTTAAAGACAAGGCCATTCTGGTGAATACAAGCCGAGGTGGAATTATTGATGAAAATGCCCTTCATGAAACCCTATGTATGGGTAAATTACACGGGGTTGGATTGGATGTATTTGAAAAGGAACCCGTCCACCAAAGCAATCCAATACTGTCACATAACAGGGTTATTGTTAGTCCGCATTCCTCTGCCCTGACAGATGATACTTTGAAAGCCATGGGTATGATGACAGTTCAGAATGCACTGAATGCAATTGATGGATGTCTTGATCCGGCCTTGGTGGTAAACCCGGAAGTCTTGTAAACATGAATTTGTGGTCAAATCCATTATTTGAGGTACCCTGAATTATGGCCAATTTACCAAAAATAGCCTTCATCGGGGCTGGTTCGACCGTTTTTCTGAAAAACCTCATTGGTGATGTTTTGATGAGGGAAGAACTGCAAAATGCCCATATTGCATTGATGGATATTGATCCCTCCAGGTTGGACGATGCCTATCATCTCACCGGCAAGATAATTTCAACCCTGGACGTTTCGGCTTCGGTTTCCAAACATCTGGATCAACGGGAAGCCCTTGATGGAGCGGATTTCGTCATTGTTGCCTTTCAAATTGGTGGATATGAACCCTGTACTGTCAATGATTTTGAAATTCCCAAAAAATACGGACTAAGGCAAACCATAGGGGATACTCTGGGTGTTGGTGGAATTATGAGGGGCATCAGGACGGTTCCCCACTTGTTGGGTATCTGCAAGGACATGACGGAATTATGTCCTGAGGCGATCATGCTGCAATATGTCAACCCGATGGTAATCAATTGTTGGGCACTTTCTGTACTCTATCCCAAAATCAGCGTTGTTGGATTGTGCCATTCCGTACAATGGACAGTCAAGGAACTGGCCAACGATCTGGACATACCCATTGATTCCATACGCTATCAATGTGCTGGAATTAATCATATGGCCTTCTTCCTTCAATTTGAACAAATACTCAAGGATGGCTCGTACAAGGATCTTTATCCCTCACTAGTGTCAGGTTTCAAAAAGGGGATAATACCCAAACCCAATTCGTTGAATCCCCGCTGCCCCAATATCGTTCGTTATGAAATGTTGAAACGACTTGGTTATTTTGTAACCGAAAGTTCTGAGCATTTTGCCGAGTATGTCCCCTGGTTTATTAAAAATGGCAGATCTGATCTTATTGAGAAATTTCATATCCCTCTGGATGAATATCTGGTCAGATGTGAGGAGCAAATAGATGAATGGCAAGCTCAATCGGAATCCTATAGAGACAACAGCCCCATGGAACTTAATCCCAGTCATGAATATGCCTCCGACATAATAAATTCTGTATGGGGTGGTACACCTTCGATGATTTACGGAAATGTTCCCAATAACAACCTAATTTCCAATTTACCTGATGATTGTGT
>WTGT01000297.1 GCA_011523445.1 Paracoccaceae bacterium | reverse complement strand
GTAACAAATCACGAGAAAATTTCATTAGTCTCGGTTTGTTGCATGCGGATCTTCAAAGAACTACTAGGGAGATCTATGATCGGATTGCACCCATAACAGTTAAAAATTATGGTATTGAGTTACTGCAGGCCGGGATTGTTGAATATACTTTACCCCCAGAAAACAGGGCAAGTGTAATCCAGAGGATGATTTCGGAACGAGCCAGATTGGCCGCCAGATATCGAAGCGAGGGTGAAGAGGCAGCCATTCGTATCGAAGCACTTGCTGTAAGTGAGCATGAGAAAATTGTGGGTGATGCTCATGCTGAAGCAACCAGAATATTGGGCAAAGCAGAAGCGACAGCCATGGCCGAATTGGGAAAGGCATACAGCAAGGACCCAGAATTCTACAAGTTTATTCGTGCCTTGGACAGTTATGATTTGATCATTGATGAGCAAACGACTCTGATTTTGCCCACAGAAAATGAATTGTTCAAATTTCTTGACAGCAATGAAATTCCCCAATGATTGTGGATAAAGTCAATGAATGAATCACCGCAAATACCCCGTAGTACCAGAATAATCTATGAGGTTTTTGATTTAGGTGCCAGAATTGGTCCGACCCGCATGATATGGGGTCTGATAGTCATAATATTCACTTTGTTTGTGTTAAGCGGTCTTTATACTGTAAAGAAAGAGGAACAAGGAGTACTTACTCGTTTTGGCCGATTGATAAATGCCGAAGTCAATCCTGGAATTCATTATCGAATACCATTCATTGATGAGGTCAACATACACCCTGTCAAAAGAATTACCCGAGGCCGGATTGCCAGTATTGAGGAGGGAAAAGTAAATTTTTCCATCTTATCCGGGGATACGAACCTTTTCGAAGTCGATATAATGTTTCAATATAAAATCGACAATTTGAAAGACTTTCTGTTCTCAACTACAACCCCGGTTTCAATTCTTAAATTGATAATCAGGGAAGGACTTATAGAGTATTTTGGCAATAATTTTATTGATCTCATTCTGACAAGCAACAGAAACATTATCGAACAAAAGTTGTTTCAGGAAGCCATTGAATACATGGAGACTCTTGATATCGGTTTGGAATTGTTGTCTCTTACAATAGTCGATATCCGACCGATTGAAGAAGCTATACCCGCTTTTCGTGATGTCAGCAATGCGGTGACTGACCGTATCAGGGTAGTTAGTGAAGCCCAACAAAAATATGACAGATTGGTGGCTCATTCCCGTGGACAAGCCGAAGCCATTATTCTAGATGCTAAGGCAAAGGCCAGAATGCGAGTGGAGCAGGCTGAGGCCAATGCAGTCGCGTTTGATGATTTGCTGGCAGAATATCGTAGGGAACCCTATCAGGTAGCAATTACTAGATACTGGGATCGGATGAGAACCATATTCGATGTGGCAAAATTGGCCGCAGCCAATCCGAATGATGATTCCAGCATTGCCATTAACCTGATTGATGGAGCTAGTGGAATTCCTCCCCTTGGACTGGGGGCTGGTCAGAAAAAAGCTTCAACTGCTGGTCCGAGTGAAAATCTGGCGAGACCCCTATATTCGACAGTAATACCCAGTTCGCCTGATTCATTCTCAACGTTAGACAGTGATAAAAATCTCTTTAGTAGCAGATTCCATAATTATCAATCAGAGCGAGATCACATGAGTATTGCCAATATTAGATCCCTGATTTTTGATACCCCATTGATCTTTCCTCATGGTGATGGTGTTAGGGCTGAGGAACAATCCCCTGCTGGAAAGCCAATGATCGATAAGTTGGAATCGGGTGATGTGAATGAAGGTGCCTCTTCAACCGCTATAGCTCAAACTGTTTCTGAACAACCAAATGAAAGCAGTGAATGACGTCATGAAATTAGCTTTATTACCTGATTCAAGGCTTAAATTTTGGTTGGATAATTTTGTGGGTCTGGATCCAATAAAATCACTGATTGTGATGGTTTTTGTACTGTTTCTTCCTATTAGTGCGATTGCTTCTTATCCCGGCATTCACGATGACAGGATTGTATTGGGTCAAAGTGCTGCCTTGACAGGGGAAAATCAAATCCTGGGTTTAAACTACAGTTTGGGAATTCTAGCTGCCTTCGAGGAACAAAATCAAAATGGTGGCATCATGGGCAGAAAACTGGAATTAATGCAGCTTGATGATGCCTATGAATCAGAATTGGCCACAAGGAATGCTGAAAAAATCGTTGAGGAAAATGACGTGTTTGTTGTAATTGGTGGTGTTGGAACCCCTACTGCAAGACGTATCGTACCTATACTTCGCGATGCTGATATTCCATATGTGGGACCCTTGACCGGAGCCAATTTTTTACATGATTTGTACTATGCATCAAATGTCGTTAACCTCAGATCTTCCTACCGGGATGAGGTTCGTGTAATGGTTGATCATTTCATTCATGATCTCGGTTTCTCTAGGTTTGGTATCATTTATCAGGAAGATGCTTTTGGACAGTCAGTCTACGAGGATTTAAAACATGTATTGGATCGTTTCAACCTTCCCATTTTGGCGAGAGCAAGCTTTGCCAGAAACTCACATGCAGTACATGCAGGGCTTTTTACCTTCAAAAAGGTGGATTTGGATGCAATTTTCATTATTGGTACCTATGCCACAAATTCAGAAATTATCAATCTTTCCACATCACTTGCACATGATTACAGCATAGCCAATCTTTCCTTCGTGAATTCCAATGAATTGAAATCCAGACTGAACTTTCCCAACGAAAATATTTATATTACAGAAGTGGTTCCTGATCCACTCGATTCCACATATCCGATAACAAACAGCTTGAACCGAGCATTGAAAAACCCGGATCTGGCAAAATTTTTTGAAGAATACCCATCCTTTAAGTTTTCAGCCAATGAAGTGACACTTGAAGGGTATATTTTGGGGAGGTATGTCATTGAAATGCTGGAACGAATGGATGGGAACTTGACCAGAAATCACTTTATGGAGGTTGCGTTGTCACCTGGCAAAATAGAAATTGATGGATGGGTATTGGACTTCAAAGAAGGTTCCAACTCTGGAAGCGATTACATAAGATTGACCAATATTTTGGAATAGAGAGGCAAGTGAAAGTTAGCCTATGAAAAAGCTGGATGACTTTACCAGAGAGGAAACCGGTGAAGAATGGTTACGAGAGGTCTACAAGGTAGTAGCCCGACGTCGCGGAATCATGTTTCGCATGGTTGCGGAGACGGTCAGGATATTATTATTAGGCAATGCCGGTGGGGCTGCATTGATTATAGGCTTTATGAGTTCTTCAACAATAGCGGTTGCTGAAACGCCCCTTTACCACTATCTGTCCTTGTCAGCCTTATTGGTCTTCGCAATTGGAACATTATCTGCTGCACTAACAATGCTGCTGGTTACAGTGGTTACTATTCTGGAAGCCCACGGCAATGAAACCGGTTTGAGCATGTTTGTCGAAGGTCAATTGGATCGATCACAAGTGCTATTTTCCGTAGACCAAAGATCCTTTCGCGTAGCTGATTGGTCGACATTTGTTGGTATTGTATCTTCAGTATGTTTCCTTTTGGGCGGATTGATTTGTATTACCCTGATTGTACTCTTTTTCTGATCTGATCCTGAAGATTTTGAACCCTGCCCAACTGAGTAATCACCTTGGGGCACTTGTTCATAGCAGTTAATAGAATGTCTTTTCAATCTTCTCGATTATTGGTGATGATGAAACCCAGAAAGGATCAACCTTATTAATCTACAATTATCCTGTAGCCTAGGAAATACAAAGTTGCTGAATTAGCCCGAAGTAAGAAGCGGTACCTTGGTCAAGGATGATTT
>WTGT01000020.1 GCA_011523445.1 Paracoccaceae bacterium | reverse complement strand
AACCGTGGATCTGGGATTCCGGGATGTTGTTTTCTGCTCGATGGAAATGGCTGGTGAGAGACCTGAAATATTATCCACATCAGGCTTCTCCATGACATTGAGAAATTGACGTGCATAAGCTGATAGGCTTTCGACATATCGTCTTTGACCTTCAGCATAAATCGTATCGAGAGCAAGAGAAGACTTGCCTGAACCACTGAGTCCGGTAAAGACAATCAACTTGTCCCTAGGTATGGTTAAATCAACTGATTTCAGATTGTGCTCCCTGGCACCAAGAACCGTGATTTCCTTCAACTCACTCATATTTGTTAATTTTCTAATTCCAAATTTTCTATTCAGGTGATTTCAATTCTTGGGGCATTTTTCAGATAATGATACTTTGAAATTATGCAATTCAAGTTATAAACCAAACAAAAGCTTGCAATTACCAAAAATTAATTGATTGATGTTAAACATAACTTTGTTGAAAAAAGCACTAACGGATCAAATTGATGACCGAGCTTTGTTTATGATAGGCATAGATGTCAGTTATTACTACGAGGGTTATAGTGAATTTAAAACTGAGGAACTTTAACCAGAAATGGGATTGATTAGTAGGTAATGCCACAATGGATTGCCTGGTTGTAGTACGACGACTGGCAAGTAGTTGACTTACAAAAACCAAGTCCAAGCAAAAAATTTGTCAAATTTTACTCCCCCATACTTGTTGAAGAACCAATCTCACACTTTTTGTGCAATGAAAAAACCATAGCTGTAATAACAATAGTATTTCTCATACAATTCAATTTCCATATTCACAGCCGCAATCAATTGCTTGGCAGCTTCTGATTGGTACTTTGACAGAAACTCATCACATCTGCCTTGCAGAGGTTGGTAGTAATTGTCCCACCATGCTGATTTTGGAAATGGGAAATACCCCTTAAGTACAAACCCCTGCTCTTCCAAAATTCCTATTTTCCTTGAAGGGGAGGCAATTTCCGGGTATTCATTTTGCCAAAATTCATCGATTTCAGCAGGTCTATCCGTGGTGAGCCATATAACTTCCGAAACAGCCATGATTCCACTTGGTTTCAGGAAGCGCTTCAGATATTCGACCCCATTGGAAAAACCCATGTTGTAAATCGAACCCTCGGCCCAAATAACATCAAAATTGTCTTCGGAAAAGGGTAAATCATCCATCGAACAAGCTCTGGTAGATATTTTTTCGGACAGCCCTTGCGATCGGGCTTTTTCCCCAAGAATTTTTAAAAAGACAGTAGACAGGTCGATGGCCAAGATTTCGGCATTAAGAGATTTTGCGAGCTGCAATGTTGATGCACCAGTACCAACACCGACATCAAGGATTTGTAATCTCTGATTACACTTGGTCAGGCTGGCCATGTTTATGGCAATAGAGGTCAATTCAGTGCTTCCAGGACCTTGACGTTCTCCTTCCTTGTGCAAATCAATCAATAGTTCTAAATCCATTATTCTCCCTGTTGAACAAGTTGTTTTGTATATGAAAATTACCCGGAACCTCACAAAAGGGTTGATTTATGAACAGGATTACTTTCCCTTTTCTTGCGATTTCCTTGTGTCCACCCACTTGCAAACAAGCCAATAAACCCATGCGGGTATGCTTGCTACAAGACTGTACAAAATTATTCCAATTGGACCAAACAAACCTCCAATAATAGACAGGAAACTCGTTATCGGAGCCAAAATAACGAACAAAACCTTTGCAGTTCTTTTTCGACCTGAATTATGAATTCGTAATACCGCAAAATACAGAAACCAACCTGCTGGCAATGCCGGCAGAAGTTGGAAAAAGATTGCTGGAGCCAAAATAACGAACAAAACCTTAGCAACTGTTTTTCGACCCGAATCATAGATTTTCAATACCGCAAAATACAGAAATAAGCCGGCTATCAATATCGGTAGAAGTCGGAAGTAGATTGCTGGATCCAAAGGTAAACTGAAACCTCTGATTATACTGATCACAATTATCAGAAACGGATTCCAAAAACTTGCTATGCATATTGTCTTAAAACTAGGCATAAGACGCCCACCGATATTGCGTTATGAAGAACAAACTCAACTCTTCGATCAAGATTAACTTTAGCCTAACCATAACCAAATTTGTCATTCCATTGTTTATTTTTCCTCGATTCGTAGTTTTGACTCGGGATTTACCAATATATACATACCGTAAATTACATATTTATTTTGGTTATTGGTGTTAATCACAACAAAGTTGTGTATATTTTTGTCAGATGATGGTTTCGGATTGATTCCATTAAGATTTTTGTATTGCTCATGGTCAGATGATGATCATGGTGTAGATGGATTTGGGTAAATAAGTTATGTTAAACAATACAGTGAACAGGGTTACAATAATCGGTATCGTAGAACGGGACCCTGAAATCAGACAGTTTCCTTCCGGCGGACAGGTTTGCTCGTTTTCCGTCAAGACATCAGAGAAATTCAAGGATCGCCATACTGGTGAAGACAGGGAAATCTCTCAAATCAACAGAGTTGGTGTCTATGTTCCTAATTTCATTACTGCGATACAAAATGAAGTTACCCAAGGTGATCTGGTTTATATTGAAGGTAGAATGGAAACGCGCCGATCGACTGATGAAATGGGCAATGAAAGATTCTGGACTGAAGTTTCAATACGACCCTATCATGGTTCATTTGCCAAGTTGAATTCCTCCAGTAGTGCTGAAAGCAGTTTCCCAGAGTCAAAGCCACAAAGTGAACCAAGCCAGTGGCGAAATTATGGTTCGAATAATCAACAAAACCCGGATTCCGGAGAGAGAGGAACACGCCGAGGATTCACCTCGGATAATGATCAGGACGATAATATTCCGTTTTGAAAATTAAAAGGAATTGGCATCTATTCCATGGACATTCAGTAGGTAGAAATACTTTACTTCAAAATTATGGAATCACTACCATTATCTGCAAAAAAAACTATTTATTAAATAGTTCCACTTCGTAAGAATTTAGTTCCAAAAATTACACATTCCGAAGCTAGCGTTTAACACATTGGAACATGGTTGGACTATCCTCTGGTTTCGGTGATTTGAATAACTTGATTTCTATAGTGCCAAACAGGTTGAGGATTTAACTTTGGACGATAACGACATTGAAAATGAAGATGATTTTCTAGACCCTGATCAGGGTATCCCTACCATCTCGTTAACCGATGAGTTGGGCTCATCCTATTTGGATTACGCCATGAGCGTAATTGTTTCCAGGGCATTGCCCGATCTTCGAGATGGTTTGAAACCTGTCCACCGTAGAATACTCTATGCCATGCATGAATCGGGGAATACCCACGACAAGCCTTATCGAAAATCGGCCAGACCAGTTGGTGATGTCATGGGTAAATATCATCCCCATGGTGACGCCTCGATTTATGATGCTCTAGTCAGGATGACGCAGGACTTTTCAATGTCCGCTCCCCTGCTTGATGGCCAGGGTAATTTCGGCTCGATGGATGGGGATAATGCTGCTGCTATGCGGTATACCGAAATCCGTATGGACAAGATCGCCCAGCAACTGCTCCTCGACATTGAAAAAAATACAGTAGATTTTCAGGACAACTACGATGGCAAGGATCAGGAACCCATTGTTTTACCAGCAAGATTTCCGAATATCCTCGTCAATGGTGGCAGTGGCATTGCGGTCGGCATGGCCAGCACAATACCATCCTACAATCTTGGTGAAATCATTGATGTAACTCTTGAGCTTATCAACAACCCTGATGTTTCTGCGGAAAGATTGATGGAACTCGCCCCAGGCCCCGACTTCCCCACAGGTGGTGTAATCATGGGAAGAGTTGGTTCAAGGCAGACCTTCATTG
>WTGT01000328.1 GCA_011523445.1 Paracoccaceae bacterium | reverse complement strand
GGAATTTTTCATACCTTTGGAAAGGCTTGATTTACAATTAAATACGATCAATGGGTTGAATTGTTGGTTTTGATTGAAGAAAATTTTAGTAAAGTAATACAGCATTATTTTATTTTAGCGTTCAAACTTTGTGACAGGATTTTAGGAAGATTTTGATGTCGGGTGTAAGTTTAAATTCGGTTTATAAGAATTATGGGGATGTTGAAGTCATCCATGGAATAGACCTGGAAATCAAGGAAGGTGAGTTCTGTGTGTTTGTAGGTCCTTCAGGTTGTGGCAAATCTACCTTGCTGAGGATGATTGCAGGTTTGGAGGAAACGACAAGTGGAACAATCAACATAGGACCAAGGGACGTTACCAATGTTGATCCTGCCGATCGGGGCATCGCAATGGTTTTTCAGACATATGCCCTTTACCCGCACATGACTGTCGAGCAAAATCTGGGCTTTGGTCTCAAAATGAACAAGGTTCCCAAATCCGAGATCAACGAAAAGGTCAGGAATGCAGCCGATATCTTGAGATTGACTGACTATATACATCGCAAACCGAAAGCACTTTCAGGTGGTCAGCGTCAAAGAGTAGCAATTGGAAGGGCTATTGTCAGAGGTCCCGAAGTATTTCTCTTTGATGAACCATTATCAAATCTGGATGCCGAGTTAAGGGTTGAAATGCGGGTGGAAATTGCCCGTTTGCACAATGAGATGGATGTGACCATGATCTATGTAACCCATGATCAGGTCGAGGCAATGACCCTTGCTGATAAGATAGTCGTACTCAGAGATGGAATTGTTGAACAGACCGGGGCACCTATGGAGTTATACAATAATCCGGCAAACAAGTTTGTCGCAGGGTTTATTGGTTCACCGAGTATGAACTTTCTTGACGGGACGATAAAGGATGGTGGAGTTCAGATTGGACCGCTTGGAGATACTATCTATAAAACTTCAGCCACCCTGCCGGAAGATGGTACCAAGGTAATTGTTGGATTACGTCCCCAAGACCTCTCAATAGAACCTGGTGAGTCCGAGTTAATTACCGAGTTGTCTGAAAAATTGGGTGGAGTTACCTATGATTATCTGCTTACTCCCACCCAAGAGAAAATAGTTGTTGAAACAAAAGGGGAGGGTGCAATCGCACCAAAAACCAAGGTTAAGCTTCTCTTTGAGGAACAGGCAATTTACCTTTTTGACCGGACTACCGAAGCACGCATTTACTGATATTGGTGAAGGATACTTAGATAATATTCCCCATTGATCTCAGGTTGGAACCCCACTTGGATTATCGGAACCCCAAAATTTCATCGAGGCGAACAAAATTGAACATGAAGGCCTTTGCCATTAGAATGGCAAACCTGAATTAACGTGCTTTAGTACTGCAGGTGTTTATTTCAGACCCATGTTCCAACTTGTAATCCTTTTTGAGCAAGGTAATTAAAGAAATCGCATTTGATGATTGGCTGAAATATCAAGTTGGTAGGGTAGTGATAAAATACACTCAAAACGAGGTATTGAGTACGATTATACGATAAAGGATTGATTCATGAAGAAAAAGTTACGAAGCCAGGAATGGTATGGCAAGCAGGACAAGGATGGTTTTGTCCACCGGAGTTGGATGAAAAATCAGGGATTTCCGGCACATGTCTTCGATGGAAGACCCATAATCGGAATCTGCAACACCTGGTCTGAACTTACCCCTTGCAATTCGGGATTGCGAATCCTGGCCGAAGCCGTGAAGCGAGGGGTTTGGGAATCCGGAGGTTTTCCGGTTGAATTCCCCGTGACATCCCTTGGTGAAACCCAAATCCGACCAACTGCTATGCTCTTCAGAAACCTTCTTTCGATGGATGTAGAAGAGTGTATTCGTGGATACGGTATGGATGGAGTCGTTCTCCTTGGGGGATGTGACAAAACCACGCCAGGCCAGGTAATGGGAGCAGCTTCCGTCGATTTACCGACGATCGTAGTTTCGGCAGGCCCTATGCTTAATGGAAAATTCAGGGGCAAGGACATTGGATCCGGTACCCACGTCTGGAAATTTTCAGAGGATGTCAGAGCCGGTAAGATGTCAATCAATGACTTTATTGCTGCAGAAGCAGGAAACAGCCGCTCAGCTGGTGTATGCATGACCATGGGAACTGCTTCCACCATGGCAAGCCTGATGGAGGCGCTGGGCCTCAGTTTGCCAACCAATGCGGCTCTACCAGCGGTTGATGCCAGAAGGACCGCTCTGGCACATATGTCAGGTAAAACAATTGTAGATATGGTCAAGGATGATTTGAAACTTTCAAGGATTCTGACCAGGGAAAGTTTCGAGAACGCAATTTTGACCAATGCCGCAATTGGGGGTTCCACAAATGCTGTTGTTCATTTGCTGGCCATTGCAGGTCGCATGGGCATTGAGCTCAACCTAGAGGATTTCGAGTTGGGATCCGATATTCCACTCCTTGTGAATTGTATGCCCTCGGGAAAGTATTTAATGGAGGATTTTTGTTACGCCGGTGGCTTGCCAGTCGTACTGAGCGAAATAAAATCATATTTACGCCCTGCCAATACCGTCCTGAACAAGGATATAAAGCATTATACAGAGGGTGCTGAATGCTATAATCGGGATGTTATATATTCTTTCGACAAACCTCTCAAGGAAAGTGCAGGGATCAAGGTACTCAAGGGCTCACTTGCACCCGATGGGGCAATAATAAAGCCTTCTGCAGCAACACCTGAATTATTGGTTCATGAAGCTCCGGCATTTGTGTTTGAAAATATCGAACATTTAAAGGAGTTAATTGATGACCCCTCGTTGCCGGTGGATGAAAATACCATTCTTGTCCTCAAGGGATGTGGACCCAAGGGCTATCCCGGCATGCCCGAGGTGGGCAATATGCCCATTCCAAAAGCATTGGCCGAGAAGGGTATAAGGGACATGGTCAGAATATCTGATGCAAGAATGTCAGGAACTGCCTTTGGAACAGTGGTATTGCATACCTCACCTGAATCACAGGTTGGTGGTCCTCTTTCCCTTGTTCAAACCGGTGACAGAATTCGAATGGATGTTCCCAATGGAATCCTGAACCTGCTTGTTTCAGAAGAAGAGTTGAATCGAAGAAGAAAGAATTGGATGCCGGAAAAGCCGCGATACCACCGGGGTTATGCCAAACTTTATGTGGACCATGTTTTGCAGGCCAATAAAGGAGCAGACATGGATTTTCTATTAGGCAAGGATACCAGACCTGTTTTGAGAGAAAGCCACTAAATCAAACCGAATAAATAACCTTGTATTTTGGGAGTTTGACTCCCGATTTACATGGTAAATATTGATTCTTCATATTAATATCTGTTTCGATATAGATTTATCAAGATTCAAACCTTGGGTTTGGTAACTGAAGTGATTTATTTGACAATTTACAATGGTTATAGTGGACCTAATTCTGGGTAATTGGGTAAGGCTTAGGCTGTTTTTATTCCGGTTTTGAATTATTTCAAAATTATTGATCTGAACCATTCTGATCAGGAGGTACTTTAATTGAATTCTTTCTCTGCCAAGGAAGTGTCTCCAAATGTACTTGGGCCTGATCCTTTTCATGTCCGATTCCGGTAGTGGATTCAGGTTCAACGGGTTTCATTGTTACCTTGACGGAAATGGACATTTTACCCCCTCCAAATATGACACCCCGGGTGGGAGCAACATCTGCATAATCACGCCCCTGAGCAACTCTGACGAAGCGATGGTCTACCACAGAATCGTTGGTGGGATCGAGTCCAATCCAACCTGCTTCCGGTAACCAAAATTCCGGCCAAGCATGGCTAGCAACTTCCTGGCTGTGGATATTGGAAGTTGAGTGAATATAAAGGTAACCCGATACATATCTGCAAGGTATCCCCCATTTGCGACCTAGGGCAAGCATGGCATGTGTGTAATCCTGACAAACTCCCTTGCCTTTTTCCAGGAAAAATTCGAGGGAAGATTCTACGGTTGTACTGCCTGGTTGATATTCAAGTTGATTGTACAAATCAGAACAGAGTTTGCGTAATGTAACCAGAGGGTCTGGGCCAGGCTTGAGGCCATGTTTGGTTATGAAATCATCCAGTGCTTCCCCGGGGTAAACCAGTTGGCTAGGTGCAAGGTAATGCCAGAATTGAACCCGCCTTGACTGATTTTGCAATTCATCCCAGGTGATTGGCTGTAGGGCATCAAGATCAATACCATTTATTGTGTTGACCCGGGAAGTGGACCTGATATGAGTTTTTGTGGATTTACCAAAGATGCTTATTGTGTGACACACATTTCCAAAACTATCAACGCAAGCAACCGGATTTGCATCAGGTTCGGTTGTAAGCGAAAATGTTCTCAGATGTTGTCCACGATCATTACGTGGTTGTAAACGTACCAGCATGACCTTGTAATTGACTGTTTCGTCATATTCGAAGCAGGTATCATGCTCAATGGAATATTGTTTTGGCAATGCTACGGTCATCAACCTGACTTATACTCGATTGGATAATTGAAATAGGTGTTGTCTATCTGGCTGTCGATTTCAAGAACACCGGTCCGGATTTGTTTGAGCAAATTTTGAATGGAAGTATCATTACCTTTCTCATGAACGGGCCAATCGAATTCTATAAGTGCCCGGGTCTTGCCTATATGCCAGGCAGCGGTATTCTTGCTACCGGAATCCGAACTGCCTGAAATTACTTCCAGCCTTTTCTGAATCTCGCCAAGACCATAGTTGACCGAATTGGTCAACCGGGCATTTCCAATCAGAAAGTCAAGAACCTTGCTAGGTAGACATTCAACTGACTGGAGGCGACGGAATGCCGCACGAGCAACACAGATCCCCAACAAGTCACTCCAGTGTATTTCCCAATGAAGGTCATTGATAGGGAACAATGCTATATGCGCATCAAGCAGGGCACAGGTTAATTGGATCCGTTCCACATATTGTCCCAGCTTGAAGAAATGCCACCCGTGATCCCTGTACATGGTAGCCTCGGCGATACCGCAGAATGTTCTTACTGCAACGGATGATGAACTGAAAAAATCTTGTGGTTGACCACCCCAAATATCCTTCATTCTTTTGCTTTTCATGTCAAGAAACGAGACATTCAGGGTAGACCAGATTTCATGGTTGAGAATATTGCGAATCTGCCGGGCATTCTCCCGGGCATTTCCCAAAAGGATAA
Organism: Paracoccaceae bacterium; assembly: GCA_011523445.1. Classification (GTDB taxonomy): domain Bacteria; phylum Pseudomonadota; class Alphaproteobacteria; order Rhodobacterales; family Rhodobacteraceae; genus MPNP01. The sequence continues at coordinate 10,989 of WTGT01000328.1, read as the reverse complement.
TTATCGCATCAGGGTTTCCAGGTTCAAAAGCCAGGTCATCAACCAGTGTATAGGCATCAAGAAGCATTACAAAGTTATCATCCTGGACAGGCATCAGGTTTGCACCAGCGGGTGTCCTGTTAAGCGATTGGTAGATCCGTCGCCAACCCAATTCCACGTCACTGGCTGGTCGGTCATGAATGAGATCGAATTGGGTTTCAAGCAAACGGCTTATGTGTCCGGCTCTTTCCAGATACCTGCTCATCCAATATATGTTTTGGGCGTCAGATGATAGCAATGTTAATTCTCCAGAACCCAAATGTCTTTGCCACCACCACCCTGACTTGAGTTGACAACCAGGGATCCGGGGCGAAGGGCAACCCGGCCAAATGCACCAGGGACAATTCTCGTTTCACTGCCTTGGAGAATAAAGGGCCGGAGGTCCACATGGCAGGGTATGGTTCCATTCTCCCCCATGCTGGGAGCACGTGAAATATCAAGGGTAGGTTGAGAAATGTAATTTTCAGGGGAGGCCTGAATCTCACGCGAAAAGTCATCCCTTTCCGCTTGGCTTGCATGAGGTCCAACCAACATCCCATAACCACCGGATTCTCCAACTTGCTTAACAACAAGTTTATCAAGGTTATCCAAAGTATATTCCAACCCTTCGGGTTCACGGCAAAGGTGGGTTTCAACATTGGGAATAATTGGCTCTTCAGCCAGATAGTACCTGATCATGTCAGGAACATAATAATAAACTGCCTTGTCATCAGCCACTCCAGTCCCAGGAGCATTGGCAATGGCCACGTTGCCAAGTCGGAAGGCATGAAACAATCCTGGGACCCCCAATTGCGAATCCGCCCGGAAAACCAGTGGATCAATGAAATTGTCATCCAAGCGTCGGTAGATTACATCAACTCGTCGCAGGCCTTGGGTTGTCCGCATATAGACAAAGCCGTTATTGACAAGCAGATCATTGCCTTGTACCAATTCTATCCCCATTTCACGGGCAAGAAACATATGCTCGTAATAGGCAGAATTGTATACTCCCGGGGTCAGAAGAACAATGCAGGGGTCTGTTACACCTGTCGGAGCTATTTCAGCCAGTGATTGGTATAACAAATTGGTGTAGTTGCCGATAGAAAGCACCGAATAGCTTCTGTACAGGGTACGTAGACTTGACCTGATGGCTTGACGGTTCGCCAGCATGTAGGATACCCCGGAAGGAGATCTGAGATTGTCCTCAAGTACCATGTAACCTTTGTTGTCACGAACCAGATCTGATCCACAAATTGTAACATGCACATCATAGGGGAGAGTGACACCAGCCATTTCTATCCTGTAATGCGGGCATCCGTAGACCAGGTCAGGGGGAATTACTCCATCGGTTAGAATCTTTGCATCACCATAAATATCTGTCAGGAAACTGTTCAGGGCCTGGAGCCTTTGGGTAAGTCCCCTTTCAAGATAAGTCCATTCACTCCTGTTGATGAGCCGGGGCAGAAAATCTATGGGAATTATCCGTTCCTGGGCACCTTCCTCACCATAAACGGAAAAGGTAATCCCGTCCTGCAAAAATGATCGCTCGGCCTGTTCCTGCAATTGGACGATTTGTTCGAATGGAATTGAATTCAGTGTTTCCCAAAGTATGCGATAATGTTCTCTTGGTTCACCATTTGGTGTGAACATTTCGTCATAGAAAAGAGGATCAAGTTCATAATTTGAAAACAAACCTGATTCCTTGTTTTCGTTATCATCGGGATCTGCTGGTGAAACAATTTGATGATTCTTTACCATAGAATTGTAACCATAAAGATAAATTCAACGGCTTTCAATAAACATCGGGAAAGGATTGTCAATGAAGGACAGTAGGGAGCCGTATTCAGGATTTACCCCCTGTCGAAATTCACAATGGGCTGCCTGAGTGCATTACATGTGGTTTTGGAGATAATCTCCCAGACATGATGATTGATTTTGACCAAACCAAACTGTTAGTCATGCCTGGGAGTCCATAAGGAAGAATTCGGTGTGGCAAAGCATCCATTTTGAGAATTCATATGATTCATGTATCAAGATAATTCAGCCAGGGTCTTTGTTCTGCGATAATATGATCAACCATTTCTGGGATTTTCTTGGCACTGGTTACGACCGGATCGACCAAAAGAGCCTGGATGACCAGATCCTTACTTTTGTTCAAAACCGCTTCAGCTGTCAAATCATGGATTCCAATCTGATTGGTAAGCAGGCCAAGAACACCCGGCGGTAAATTTAGTTCAATTCCCGAAACGCCACTTCCATCAACTACAGCAGGAACCTCGACAACAATCCATTCGGGAAGATTTTTGATATAGCCTTTATTCGGAATATTGACCGCAGGTTCCTCATATTTGTTGTCAGTCAGGATTCCTTCTATAATCGGAACCATTCGTTCCCGTTGTTCATTTTTTATGGTTGCCTTGCCTTGGCCCAGATAATTTCGATAGTAGCTGTAAAAATCCAGAATTCCACGATGATCCGATACATCATGGGCCCAGCTGATATATTCTCCGAAATGGCTATCAGTTGTTATGGGAAGCACACCAAAATGTTTGAGAATCAAGGCAAAGAGCCTTCGGTCTGACCATTCACGAACCTCGGAAAGATGACTCAGGTCGATTCCCATCCAGCCTTCGGTTTCAATATCCTTTCCTGTTGCTTTGGCAGCATTATAAATTTCCGAATATCCCGGCATTTTGGCAAAGTAGTGAGGGGCCTTTTCCAGTATTTCCTGGTAAACATCGCTTGTACTACCGGTATAATCCACCTCGGACAATACGGAAAAGTGATTAAGCCCTCCTGCCCGGTAGAATATGTTATTTGAGGGTTGCACCAATATCTCTGGCAAATGCCTCTCCAAGGATGCGATTTCATGGCACATGCCGATAAATTTCAGATGTGGAAACATACGGTGCACAGTGGTACAAATTCGACTCATCGGATTAGAAAAGTTAAAAACCGTTGCTTCAGGGGCATGATCAGAGACCTTTTGGCAAATATCCAATATGGCAGGTATTATCCTGAGGGAGTGAAATAACCCACCGGGACCACCATTTTCACCATAAACCTGCTGGATTCCATACTGCTGTGGAATTTTCCAGTCCAAATCCCACAATTTGAAGCGGTCACCGATCTCAATCATTATAACTACGAAATCAGCACCTTTCAGGGCCTTGGCGAGATCCATTTCAACACTGACTCTCTGATTCAAGCCATTGGCATCAATGTATTCTTGGGCAAGTTTTCGAGTTTTTTCGACTGCAACGGGATTGATGTCGTTGAATACGATTTCTGAATCAGTCAAAACCTTGCTCTGGAATATGTCTCCAAGTAATTGCGCTCCAAATTGAATACTTCCTGCCCCGACAAGAACAATTTTCGTCATAATTTATTCCTCTGTTTCGATGTTTGGATTTAATTCTCAGGAAAGACAAACTGCCTTTTCCATAAGATTTAGAAGGAGCAAATGGTCTAGAAATTCCTAATGACTGATCGTAACGCAAATCATGATCGATAATTGGCATAACCCCAGACCAACACGCTCGGGAAAAATATAATGAAGCAGGCCTTTATATACAATAAAAACTTGTTACTCAGAACACACAAAAAATATGAAAAAGTTTCAAGATGGCAGGGCAGACTTGATTAGACTTTTATAACTCTAACTCTAAAGCGTTTCCTACCAATCTATACATTGGGCTCCCAACCTCCAGCAAGAGGCTGTTGAGAAGCCAAAACCCAGATATAACAATTTTGTCAATTATATGCTGTTGGAATTTTGATGGAAAATCCTGGTACTTACCTTATTGGACGGCCCTCACGATCGAAACGATGCAAATGTTGGTCCTGGGGTTTTAAACCAACTTTCCTGCCATATTCTGAACCTTTTCTACCAGGACTTCGTACAATCAATGGTTCCTTGGTACCGATTTCCACAAAAATGTAATTGTCGGATCCTACGTCTTCGGTGTGTACCACTTCACCTTGCCAGACGGGATTTTCATCACAAAAATCAATATGCTCGGACCGTATTCCAAGAGTGGTGCAATCAAACGCATCCGCAAACTCCCCATCAAGAAAATTCATCTTGGGAGAGCCGATAAATCCTGCAACAAAAATCGAATCCGGCTTTTCATATAGTTCTGATGGAGTTCCAACCTGTTCGACATAACCATCCCGCAATACACAGATTCTGTCAGCCAAGGTCATGGCTTCAACCTGGTCATGGGTTACATAAATCATCGTGACATCACCCATATCGTGATGAAGTTTGGCAATTTCCAATCGCGTAGCCACCCTTAGAGCCGCATCCAGGTTGGATAGAGGTTCATCAAAAAGGAATACTCGTGGATCCCGAACGATGGCTCGGCCTATGGCCACTCTTTGCCTTTGGCCCCCTGAAAGTTGTTTTGGAAGTCGATCCAGTAAATGTTCGATCTGAAGTAGTTTGGCAGCCTCTTCAACCCTCTGCTTTATGTCGTCTGTACCAGATTTGGCAAGTTTCATTCCAAACGCCATGTTATTATAGACATTCATGTGTGGGTAGAGGGCATAGGATTGAAACACCATGGCAATTCCACGCTTGGAAGGGATGACATTGTTTACGACCTCACCATCAAAGGTCATTTCTCCCGTGGTAATGCTTTCAAGCCCAGAGATCAGTCGCAGCATGGTGGATTTGCCACACCCCGAAGGCCCGACAAAAACCATGAATTCTCCTTTTTTGATTAAGAGATCCACACCCTTGATGACTTCAATCTGACCGAAGGATTTGGTAACGTTTTTAAGGATAATTTCCGCCATTAAGCAATCTCCAAATCTAACCTTTGACACCACCAGCAGTGAGACCGGCAACAATTTTTCTCTGGAATATCAGGACCAGTATAACCAAAGGTACTGTAACAATAACCGATGCAGCCATGATTGGTCCCCAGGGTATTTCCTGTTCAGAAGCTCCGGACAATAAGGCAATGGCCACCGGGACAGTTCTTTGCGTTTCGGAAATGGTGAAGGTCAAAGCAAAAAGAAATTCGTTCCATGCACCAATGAATGCCAGCAAACCTGTGGTTACCAAAGCAGGCCATAGTAGTGGCATAAATACCTTTGTAATTATATTCCAGGGAGTAGCTCCATCAATTATGGCGGCCTCCTCGATTTCAATTGGCAGGTCGCGCATGAACGTTGTGAGGACCCAAACCGTAAAGGGCAGGGTAAAAATTGTATAGCTCAAGACCATTGCCCATGGAGTGTTGTATATTCCCAAGAAACGGATTAGTTCAAATAATCCGGCTAGTACGGCGATCTGCGGAAACATTGAAACGCCCAATATGGTAATCAGGAGCAGGGAACGCCCCCGAAATCGAACCCGACTCAATGCATATGAGGCAGTAACTGCCAAAAACAGGGCAAGTAATACGGTAAATCCAGAAATATAGACAGAATTGATAACGCTACGGACAAAATTACGACCAGTCATAACAGTGATGTAGTTCTGGACTGAAAAATCCACGGGGAAATAATTTATCTCGAAAATGGCGGTGCCAGATTTGAACGAGGTCAGAATTGCATAGTAAAAAGGGAAAATCGAAATGACAACAATGACAACAACCAATGCGTAAAACCCAATAAGTTTTGTCCATTCCCACGGTGTTCGGGTCATTGATTACCCTCACCACTCAAATTGACTTTGCCGAGCCAGATATAAAGCGAAACAAATATGGCAATAATCGCAAACAATAGTGTTGACTGGGCAGAACCATAGGCAAACTTGTCAAAATCTATCAAGTTTTCCCGGCTGATCACGGACATGGTTTTGGTTGCCTTGGAGTTCGGGGTTAGGACATAAATCAAGTCAAAGATTCGCAATGCATCAAGCATACGGAATATCACGGCAACCATTAACGCTGGCCGGACAAGTGGAAGTGTTATTTTCCAAAACACCTTCAGGGGATGTACACCATCAATTTTGGCGGCCTCGTAAATATCCCTAGGAATCATTTGCAAACCTGCTAGACATAGCAGGGCCATGAACGGGGTCGTTTTCCAGATATCAACGATAAGTACAGCCGTCATGGCTGTATCAATTGAAGCCGTCCAGGCTATACCTCTTTCGAGGATACCAATTCTGACCAAAATATCATTGATTATACCGAACTGGTCATTGAGCATCCAGGCCCACATTTTTGCCGAAACGATTGTCGGTATGGCCCAGGGGATAAGTATTGCAGCCCTTACCCAACCCCGACCCCTGAACTCGGCATTCAGGACAAGGGCGATACCCAAGCCAAAAACCGTTTCAAAAAATACGGAAATAACTGAAAAACGGACAGTATTCCAAACGGCATTCCACCAAGCAGGGTCAACTAGAGTTCCCCGCCAGATAACGCGTCCTGAACTCAACTCCCTTCGCTGAAGATAGTTGTCAAAACCGATCCATTCTCCACCGTATAGATTTGTCAGGGATGTATCTGTAAATGAAAAGTAGATGGTCCGAAGCAGTGGCCAGGCTGCAACACAGAACAGTGCAATTATCATGGGGGCAAGAAAATAGAACGCGGCTCGCCTTCGTTGGGCTTCCAGGTCCAGTTCCTTGCTAAAATCAAACATTGGTGAGGTATATCATCCTTGGCTTAGGTTCAGCCTATTTCAAAGGTTTGGCCAGACTATCCAAGCCTGGCCAAATAAGTTAATTGTGTTCAGGAATTACCAGCCTGAGCCTTTCAACTCTTCAAGTTCAAACTCTAGGAGTTCCAGGTTTTCTGCAGCGGATCCATCCCCGGAAAGGGTATTGTGTACAGCCGACCAGAATTTAGCTGAAACTTCATTGTATTTGATTTTGGTAGGAGCCGAAGGACGAGGTACTGCCTGCAAGAAGACATCCTTCCAGCGAGGAATAATGGGTTGTTCCCTTGCGATATCCTCATCCTCATAAAGGGAGATGATGGTCGGCAAGTTTGATGCCACCAATGTTCGGGTCTTCTGTGCTTCCGGACCGGCAAGATATCTTGCCAGTGAAATGGCAGCTTCCTGGTTTTCGGAATATTTGGATACTGCAACATTCCATCCACCCAAGGTAGCAGCTGAAGTGTCATGTCCACCGCCAGTGGGCAGGGTTGTTACATCAAATAGTCCCTTGACGGCAGAGTCATCACCATTACCCAAAGAATAGGCATAAGGCCAATTCCTCATGAAGACAGCGTTGCCCGTTTGCCAGACTCCACGGGCTTCCTCTTCCTGATAGGCAAGAACTCCCGGTGGAGAAATGGTTCCAGGCCAGGTCGAAGCCAGTTCCAATGCTGCAATTGCTTGGGGATTGTTGATCGAGATTGTACCATCCGGTTCAACAATTTGGCCACCACCGAATGATTTAACCCATTCCAAGGCATCACAGGTCAAACCTTCATAGGCATTCCCCTGCCATACAAATCCCCAAATATCGTCGTTGCCTTCACTTCTTTCGGCATCTTGAACAATCTGGGCTACTTCAGTTAATTGTTCCCAAGTCGATGGAACAGGTTGACCATGCTTTTCCAATAAATCCTTGCGATAATAGAGTGCTGGTGCATCGGTAAAAATGGGAAGTGCTACAAGTTTGCCATCAACGGTTTGTGATTCAATGATTGATGGAAAATGGAGCGGACTAAGGTCTTGGGCATGTTCTGTCAGATCAATGAATTGATCAGCCAGTTGAGGTGCCCAGATCACATCAGTTTGATATAGATCAATATCGGCGTTTCCTGCAGCAAGCCAAAGCCTGTATTGGCCAAACTGGTCAGTGGTTGAAGCTGGCATTGGAACGAGAGTTACCGAATGACCCGTAGCTTCTTCCCATGGCTTGACCAAGGTTTGAAAAACCTCAATGGCGTTACCCACGGCACCGGAGACGTATCTCAGTTCAGCAGCCGAAGCCATTGATCCACCGATTGATAGAATCAGGGTGGCAAGGAAGGACCTAATCGAAATTAATTTTAAAGACTTCATTTTCTTTCCTATAATAAATTCAAAGTTCAAAGTTGGTAAAAGAAATCACGAACATATACCATCTTTGCACAATTTGCATTAGTAAATTTTCAGCAATACGAATTCATGCAAAGCAGTTGGCCTTTACGTATTGCTTAGGCCTCAATCATATTTAACCTTGGCGAGTTCGTTGGGGTGGTCACAATTAACAGCATGTCGCTTCCTGATACGCCGGAGCCCGTGAAAAAAGGGAAAACTACATGAAATACCCCCAGCAGTGTGACTAATAATTCAGGCTCGAAGAGAGCTTAAATTACATATAACAGACATGATGCATTGGAAAATCTTGGGGTTTTTAAATTAATCTTGAGTTGCCCCTTCTTGTTGGTGGACCTTACCCAGAAGGTAGCAATACCACCCCGAAAATTGATCATGTCCGGACCAATTAACTGACCATTTTCCGAAATCGTTATAGACAGGGGATCATCAAAATGTGGCAAGGTATTTCCGATTTGATCCAGTGCCTTGACAACTATACGGGTTTCATCGTTTTCCTCGGACTTTAACCATCTCCAGTCAGGAGCAACTTCCATTCTGTCAGCAACCGGGTTGCCAACCATTGAGTAGGAGATTACCTCTTCATCTCCAACATATCCTTTGAAAGTTACATTCTCCCATTCCTTTTTCCAATGCCCCATTTCCTCTTCATCAAAGGATTTGTGATCAAAGATAACGGGGGGATGTGGTAAATTGGGAAAACGTTCCCTGTTGGGATATTCAATGGCGGAAAGGTCTGAACCGTATAGCAACTCAACGTAATCGCAATTGGTAAGAATAATCAAAGGCAGAACTCCTCCAATATTTCTTTCTCCTCTGGCCCAATGTGTAACCGGTTTCAATACTGTTTTTAACAGTGGTGATTTTTGACTGGAGTAAACATAGGAGGCAAATTTGGGGTTTCTGAACATGTCCATGACACCATGATGACAAATCCGGTCACCTGCACCAAAATCCTTGTGGGTATTGTAATCCGCAAAACACCATCCGATGCAACCCGAGATTTCATCATCTCCATAGGCCTTGTCGAGGATATTCAGGTATCGCGTTACATGTTCTGCCTGACGTTGTTCGTGATCGGTTCTTTTGGTTGGAAAGGTATGGCCGTTGAATTCAGTAACCAGATAAGGTACGGACCTGTTCAACCCGGTAACATCTTGCTGCTTTCTAAGGGGGATTTGGGGATGATTGACACCGGGAAGTTCCTCCATGCCCTGAATAAAGTCGTTCATCGTATAGACATCTTCCAGGAATTCACTGTCGGTAATGTATCTCACGCCCCCGGTTTGTCGGGTTGAATCCAGTTTTCTGGATAAGGAATTTGTTTCCAAATAAAAATCATGATCATCTTGAGATTCATTGATCCGCACACCCCACAAGATTATTGAAGGATGATTCCAGTCACGCCTGATCATTTTTTCGACATTCTCGATGGCTCTTTGTTTCCATTGGGTACCACCAATATGCTGCCATCCTGGGATTTCCTCAAATACCAGTAAACCAATTCGGTCACAATGATCAATGAACCAAGTGGATTGAGGGTAATGGGAAGTCCGGACCAGATTGCATCCCAGGTCAAATTTTAAAATCTCGGCATCCTTTTCCTGAGCCCGCCGTCCCATGGCATAACCTTCAAAGGGATAGGCCTGATGGCGATTCAGACCAAGGATTTTCAACGGTTTGCCGTTCAACATAAAGCCCTTGGATGTAAATTCTGCCGTACGAAAACCTATACTGGTTTTAATGGTATCTTCGTGAGAATCGACTGAAATGCTTGTGGTCAATTCATACAGGTTTGGATTCTCGATATCCCATAAACTGATTTTCTTCAATCCATCCAATTTAATGGTATTTTCCTCTCCAGATACCTCCGAGTTTGTTTCAGCAACAACATGCCCATCGCTATCCCGTAGAATGTGGCTCATTTCAATTTTTGAACCACAATTGTCTGTACCGTTCAACCTGCACCAAATCCTGAGTGATTTTTGCTCCTCGAGTACATTCAGGGGTTCTGCCTTTATCTCGCTGATTGAAACCTTGGGAACGGATTTGAACCAGACATCTCGATAGATTCCGGCATAGGTCAAGTAATCAATCAATCCACCAAATGGGGGAATTTCAGGGTTTTCACTGCCATCCAAAACTACCGTAAGCAGATTGTCTCCAACTTTCAGGTAGGAATTGATAATTGCTTCAAAAGGGGTGTATCCATCAGTATGAGTGAGTAGGTGATGTCCGTTCAGGTACACCTTGGTATTGGCCATGGCACCTTCAAATAAAATGGTATTGACCTGATGGTCGTACTTACCGTCATAGGCAAAGACCTTTTGATAGCAATAGGATTGATGCCAAGATGTTTCATCGAAATAGTTGTAGGGCAAATCTGTTGCATTGTGGGGTAACCTGACGCTCTGGCCTTGCCCAGGATTGTGGATCAAATCAGGTTCGAAATTAGCCCAAAAGTGCCAATTATCATTAAATGGATGTACTTCTCTCATAATTTCATTCAGCTTAAGGTTACAATCTGAATCCTAACCAACAATGATTATGGATTTGATTACTCCAAAAAGGACCTATGACATTCCCCAATTTATAAAATGTTTTTTCCAAAATGCCGAGCGGCTATCCAACCAGTATTTCCATCGCCTAAGATTACTATCTGTGGATTATACATTGTATTTTTTCCGTTATTGTATCTAACTCCTGGCCCATTTGGGTACCCACTCACCATGAACTTCAAGCAATTCATTCACCATGTCCCAGATTTGTTGCAGATCAAGTTCAGCTGCGGTGTGAGGGTCCATCATGGCGGCATGAAATATGTTTTCCCGATTCTCCTCGACGATGGCCTTGACCGTCAATTCCTGAACATTGATGTTGGTTTTCATCAGGGCGGCAAGGTGTGTGGGGATCATTCCGATTTGCTCCGGTTGTATACCATTTCGGTCAATCAAACAG
>WTGT01000191.1 GCA_011523445.1 Paracoccaceae bacterium | reverse complement strand
GGTAAAATACTCGTACTGGGTATCGCTGCTTCCTGGTTGGTCATCATTCTGGTCAGCAGTTCTGCACTCAATCGACCAACATCAAATTGCTGAATGCGGATTGTTGTCAAGCCTGGAGGAATGAGATTCAGAAATGGAAGATCATTAAATCCGGTTACTGAAATTTCCTCGGGGCATTGAACCCCCGATTGATGCAAAGCCTTTATGGCCCCTAGGGCAAGTCGATCATTGGCACAAACAATGGCTGTAAAATCGAGTCCGCTAACCAAAAGATCCAGAGCACACCTACTGCCTTCATCTTCATCAAAACGCATGGCATAAGCAATTGCTTTTTCTGGAATATCAAGCCCAATCAGTGACGTTTGCTGTCTGAAGGCATTCAGTCGCAAATGCCCGGTTGACAGGGTTTCAGGTCCTGCAATATGGGCCAGTTTCTGATGCCCTCTTACATGCAAATAACGAATCAACAACCTTATACCTTCCTCATCATCGTTGATAACAGCCGGAATGGATGCACGATCCGTTTTTCTGATGGCCGTCACCAAGGGCACCCCATGCTCCTCTATACTTTTAAATTGGGTGGTCGAAATCTGGGGCGCTGCATCAATTATCCCATCCACCCCTCTTTCCAGCAGAACACCGATCAGATAGTTTCGGCGTTCAGAATCATCATCTGTGTTGACTATCATGGATGTATACCCCAAAGGCTCAAGTATACTTTCTGCACCTCTAACAATCGGAGCAAACAACGTATTGGTTATATCTGGTAATACAATCCCTACAGTCATTGTCCTTTGTGTCCTTAGACTTCGGGCCAATTGATTTTTTCGATACCCCATTCGTGTTGCAACATCCCGAATTCTTGCCACAACCTCGGGTGTAAGCAAATCCTGTGTCCCGGAGTTCAAGGCTCTTGAAACAGTTGATTTGTCAACACCAACCTCTTTGGCAATATCCTTGAGTGTAATGACATTTCTCTTTTTGTTGACCATTTTCCAACCATTAAAGCAACTTAAATCCTAAAGTATATGTTTTTTTGCAAACGATTGTAAAAAAAATGCTTGACATTGATTTTTTTCTTTTTTATTAATTGAATTTTTATTATGCAATCGTTTGCACGATATAGAATTTTTTTGAAACATACCTGTATAAAATTCAACAATATCAGGATCAAAATAAACGAAAGGAAGCGATAATGAGTGATCTAGTCATCGGATGGATAGGAATCGGCCGCATGGGTTATGCCATGGTTGAACGTTTGTTGGATGCCGGGTATACGGTAAAAGTCTGGAATCGCACCCAATCGAAGGCAGAACCCCTAGTCACGAAGGGGGCAGTATTGGTTGATAGTCCTGACCAACTGGCTTCGGTCGATGTCTTGGGCACTATGGTATCTACCGGCAAGGACCTTGAGCAGGTCTATTTCGGTGAAAATGGTGTCCTTACAGGTAAGGAATCTCCAGAAATCCTGCTTGACTGCTCATCCATTGCTGTCGATCAGTCGGCCGATATTCGAAACCGTGTGAATGAAAAAGGTTGTATTTTCCTGGCGGCACCCGTTAGCGGCACCGGCAAATGTGTCAAGGCAGGTAAACTGAGTTCGGTTGTATCAGGACCACGTGAAGCATTCGATAAGGTAAAACCGATAATTTCTACTTTCGCTGTGAGAGGAGTGTCATATGTGGGCGAAGGAGAACTTGCCAGGTTTTGCAAAATTGCCCACAACCTATTCCTGGGTACTGTCATCACAAGCCTTGCTGAAATGACATTATTAACCAATAAAGCCGGTGTTCCTCGCCGTGATTTTCTGGATTTCATCAACAATTCGGTAATGGGTTCGATCTTTACACGGTACAAATCAAATGCCTTGATAAATCTTGACTGGTCAACAACCTTTACCCCGCATTTGCTGAAAAAGGATTTAGACCTGGGGAGGGTGGCAGCTGGTGAACTTGGTGTCAACATGCCTACTTCCGCAATTACACGTGAAGTTTTGCAATCTCATTTTGGCGCTGCACAACTCCAGGACGATCCAGCAGAATATCTGGAAATGGATTTTGCAGCCATACTGCAAACTTTGGCCCTCGCATCAGGCATGAAACTTGAAAGTGAAAATTCTCCTTACCCCACGGGTTTGGAGATTTCGGATCAAGACGAACCTCAATAGGTAATTCCACTGCTATTCAATATTATGGAGGAAAAAATGAAAAAGCAGTTTATTGGTATCGCAGCTACCCTGACGGTATTGCTGGCGACACCCACCATAGCCGAAATCAAAATCGGCGCATCTCTACCCCTCACCGGGGGTTTCTCAATCGCTGGTTCAAAGCATGAACAGGGATATCAACTCTGTGTTGATTTGATCAATGAAAAAGGTGGAATAATGGGAGAACAGGTCAATCTCATTATGTCCGACAACCGATCCGACCCCGCCACCGCTATCAATCAATATGAGCGATTCATCAATGTCGATCAGGTTGATGCCGTATTCGGTACCTTCTCATCGCGCTTGAGTTTCCCTGTAGCCAACATACTGGAAAAGAATGGTTTTGTTCACCCACTACCAGCAGGTGGTGCATTACGAATCTACACCCAGGGACATCAAAAAGTGTTCTACTTCCAACCAAGTGCAGCAGAATATGTCGGGGCAACCCTTCAGGGCATTTTGGAAGATCTGGTGCCTGCCGATGACAAGCCCGCAACTGCAGCGGTAGTAGCTGCTGATGATTTCTTTGCCAATGCTGTTGAAGCAGGTCTTCTTGGCATGGAAGTCATGGACCCAGCTGACGGTAGTGTCGTTGAAGACCTCGCCCCTGGCTTCCTCGTGGATGCAGGCATCGAGATTGTCTACTCTGAAAAGTGGCCGGAAGAAGGATTCAATGACTGGTTGACCTTGGCCAATTCAATCAAGAGATCTGGTGCCGAACTCATAGTGGGTTTGACAGCCTCGGCCGAAGAAGCCGTGCAAATCACCCGTGCACTCAAGACTGTACAGGCTGAACCCAAAATGGTTTATTTCAGCCAAGGAACCCAGTCGGAATATCTTGAGGGAACAGGCGAATCCTCTAATTCGGTTCTGGTACATACATCTTGGCATCCGGCAGTGCCATTTCAGGGACTCCTGGCTGGTGAACCCTTCTCCAATCAGGATTTTGTAAAGGCTTTTGAAGCTGCCTATGGCCAAGCTCCCGATGAAGACAGTGCCATACCCTTTGCGGTTTGCCAAGGTATAGAACAAGCCATTATGGGGGCAGGTTCGACAGACAATGATGCGATGTCAGCCTGGCTAAAGGCACGAACGACCGATGATCCGGTGAGAACGATACTTGGTCGATTTGCCTGGGATGAGCGTGGACTTCCTAAGGATAAGCCGTTCCTCATGTCCCAATGGAATGATGGTGAACTCCAGTTTGTTTATCCAACTGATGAATTTGAAGGAGTTCAAAGCATGACCTATCCCAAGCAGGGATTCTAGAGTAAAATAAGTTCGACCCGCCACCTAATTGCTGGTGGCGGGTACCGTAGATACACAAGTAGAGGGCAGAAACAATAATGCTTGAAGTTAAGGAACTTTCGAAGCATTTCGGTGGAATCAAGGCTGTTGATAATTGCAGTTTTGTTGCCGAAGAAGGTCGCATTACTGCCCTGATTGGACCCAATGGTGCCGGCAAGACCACGGCCTTCAACTGCATCAGCCGTACCATGACTCCAACAAGTGGTGAAATCTGGCTTGATGGTGAACGCATTGATCAGTTTCGACCACATCAAATCACGGCCCGAGGACTTTCCAGAACATTTCAAATTTCTCGTAACCTAGCCGACATGACCGTACTTGAAAACATTATTTGCCAGTCGAAAACCCGCGGATGGAAGGACTTGCTCAAACCGGCAATGAGTCCTGATGAAATCGATAAGGCAATTGGTATACTGGATTTTCTAGGGATAACCAGAATTGCCCATGAAGACGGTTCCAATCTCAGTTATGGTCAAAAAAAGCTAATGGATCTTGCTGCATTGTTGATGAGCGATCCGAAAATAATTCTTCTTGACGAACCTGCTGGCGGGGTTAACCCAACACTTCTAGACGAGATTGTCAATCATATCCGCCGCTTGAATGAACAGGGCCTTACGGTCCTTATTGTAGAACATAACATGGACCTTATCATGCAACTCTCCGACAAGGTTGTAGTGATGGCCCAGGGAAAGGTAATTGCCAATGGAACTCCCGATGAGGTTCAAAATGACCCTGAGGTTCTGGAAGCTTATCTGGGTGGAACATCAGAGAACACGGAATGAGTAAACTTTTGGAAGCAACTGGAGTTGTGGCTGGCTATGGTGATGGTCCGGCCATTCTCAATGGAGCCGATCTTTCGGTCCATCCAGGGAAAGTTCATTGTATTATAGGACCAAACGGAGCAGGTAAATCAACTCTGTTAAAGGCCATCGTGGGCATGTTGAAAGTACGGGAAGGTGATGTCCGATATAAGGGTGAAAGCCTAAAGGGACTTCGCCCGGATCAAATACTCAGAAAGGGAATCTGCTTTGTACCTCAGGAAAGAGCCTTGTTTCCCAAAATGACGGTTCGGGAAAATCTGCGAATGGGTGGTTATTCTATTACGGACGATTCCTACCTGAATAACAGAATTGGCGAAATAGAAGAGCAATTTCCAATCCTCAAGGAAAGGCACAGTCAACACGCTGGTACTTTATCTGGCGGTCAGCAGCAAATACTTTCCATGGCAAGGACAATGATTCTCAAGCCTGAAATCGTTATGCTGGATGAGCCCTCCCTTGGACTTGCTCCCAAAATAGTACGTGAGGTTTTTGAGGTCATGCAAATAATGGCCAAGGAAGGGATTACAATTATCCTTGTGGAGCAAAATGCACTTATGGGACTAAAATACTCAGATTGGGGTGTCGTCTTGGATTTGGGTCGCAGTTTATTCGATGGTCCAGCCCAAGAAATTCTTGAAGATCCCCGAATCCAGGAACTCTACCTGGGTGGTAGAAAGGATAAGCCATGACACTATTAATCCAAACCCTGATCCTGGGCATCGCCCTAGGTGGGGTATACGCATTGATGGGTTCGGGCCTAAGTCTGATATTTGGGGTGATGCGTATCGTTAATCTTGCCCACCCCTCACTGATCATGATTGGTGCCTATGTGGCTTATTGGCCATTTCGCTTATCCAACATCGAACCCATGTTCATGCTGCCCGTGGCTGCAATCATTCTTGCATGCATAGGTGCAATCCTCTATCGGTTTGTTTTTGAAAGGGAAGCCCGATCAGCCAAATATTCCGAGATGACCGTTCTCCTGACCTTTGCCCTGGCCATGGTTGTCGAAGGCATGCTGGGTACGGCCTTTACCAATACTCAGCGCATAACCTCTCCCGATTATGCCACAGAGGCTTTCTTTTTGGCTGACATCTTTATTCCAAAGGGCCAACTCTATGCTTCAATCATATCGATAATCATAATTTCGGCATTGGCCTTGTTTCTGAAATATTCACGACTGGGTTATGCCATAAGGGCGACAACCGAAAACCGTGAAGCCGCCGAATTGCTGGGGGTTAACGTTAATCGTGTAGGTTTGATCAGTTTTGCAATTGGCCTTGCCCTTGCCGGAGCAGCCGGAGCATTGGTTTCATTTATTTTTTCCTTTTTTCCTTCCAAACACTGGGAATGGATCGTCATTCTGATGTCCCTTGTTGTCCTTGGTGGCATGGGTTCAATCCTGGGTACGGTTATCGGGGCATTCCTGCTTTCAGCAGTTGCCGCCCTGGTTGGCACCTATTTTGGTGCAACCTGGTCTACCCTAACATTCTTCATAGCCTTGTTTGTCGTATTGCTGGTACGACCGCAAGGGCTGTTTGGCGAAAAGCCGGAGTTGGCATAATGGCAGAACTTGCAACTGACGAAATACTGGCTGCCCGTGAGCGGTATAACCAAAGCATTGCCATAGCCGTAAACAAGAAAAGAAGCCTGTGGTTTCCCTATCTGGTATTGGCCCTCCTGCTGGTTCTTCCGGCATTGCAATTGATTGGCAATTTCAACTATGTCATTCATCTGACTCTATTCACCGCTTGCTATGTGGTCATGGCCTCAGGCTGGAATATACTTGGTGGGTTTACCGGTTATATTTCGTTGGGTCACAATGTATTTTTTGCCATAGGCGGTTATTTCGCCGGCATGATCTTTGCCCGGTTGGACATTTCGACCATAATTATAGCTCCGCTGGCCGGTCTGGTGGCCGCTGTTATCGGTTATTGTATCGGTTTGGTAACACTCCGTGTACGAGGTCCATCCTTCATCATTTCTTCTCTTGCCCTGGTCATGATCTTTCGAATCGTCTTCGAAAACTGGGAGTTTATAGGAGGTGCTGCCGGTCTTGCCTTGCCCGTTAACGACCTCCCAGTCCAATGGGCCAAACTACCCTATTATTATGCATTTATCGTTATGGCGGCAATTGCGGTCTGGGTCAGTTATAAAATCAAGCATTCCAAGTTTGGCCTTGGCCTGCGAGCAATCTCGAAGGATGAAATAAAGGCTGAGAGTTCAGGTATCAACACACGTCTTTACAAGGTTCTGGCCTTTGCAGTATCGGCCTTTTTTGTTGGTATTGCCGGCGCCGTTTGGGGTGAGTATCTGACCTATATCCGGCCCAACATATTCCTTATCATTCTTATTTCCGTTAACATGGTTCTGATGTGTGTTCTCGGAGGAAAAGGTACGATTGTAGGACCAGTTATTGGTGCCATACTAATTATTGCCTTCAATGAATTGTTCGTGGCAACTCTTGGTGCTTCCGAAATCAATGTTCTGGCTACCGGCCTGATCATGATGTTGACCTTGATATTTTTTCCTCTTGGAATTGTGGGGACACTTGCCAAACATGGAAAACTCCCGCAATTCCTGAATTGGGACTAGAAAATGTCTGAATTTATTCTTTTTAACGCTCCCCAATCAACTTGCAGCCAACGAGTCAGGTACTTGTTGCATGCCAAGGGTATCGCCTTTGAAGAGCATAAGCTGGATCTGTTTGCCGGAGATCAACTGAAAGCGGAATATCTTGCCATCAATCCCAATGGTGTTGTTCCCACATTGGTTCATGATGGGCAGGCTATCATTGACAGCGCCGTCATTCTAGAATATCTGGAGGACATCTTGCCGGAAAGCCCGTCATTTAGACCAGACGATCCGGTTGCCGTTGCTGAGATGCGTTCCCAGATGAGATTTATCGACGAGGTACCAACTCCCGCCATTCGTGTTCCATCCTATAATCTTGCCTTTCTTCCCCATTTTCAGGCAATGTCAGAAAAGGAGTTTCAGGATTTGTGCGACAGCAAACCCCTTAGGCGGGAATTCCTCATGAAAATGGGTCGAACCGGCTTCCCCGACAAGGACATGAATGAAGCACTTGGACGTCTTCAAAGGGGCATTGACAGGATGGCCCAGTATATCAAGAAAAGTGGCGGACCCTGGCTGTATGGAGATACCATATCCCTCTCAGACCTGACGATCATGCCTGTTGTTGTTCGCATGGATGATATCAATTTGGGCAACCTATGGGACAAGTATCCCGCAATCAACTTATGGCTTGAGCTGATTCAGGAGAACACACCTTACAAGGCTACCTATTACCAGGGTTCTCTACTTACGGAGAAATACCCTCATCTGGCCAAACTTAAACAGAAAACCAATTGAACCGTTTGATGTTTTGTTCAGATTGGACAAATTATTCACTGGATTTAACCCTAACCAAGTACACCTAACATTTATTGAACTATTTTAGTAAAGGATATTACCGATGAACCGAGCACTTACACCTAATGTTTTGGTACCTGCGGACCTGAAACCAAACTGGAACTGGCAAGACCGACTACCTGCCTGGGGACATACCAATACCGACTTTGAACGCCGTGTGGATTTTGACCGGCTGCGTCGCTATCGACTTTCTCGTGCAAGGCAAGCCCTGGCAAACAGCAATTGTGGATCACTTTTGCTTTTTGACGTCAACAATATCCGCTATGTCTCGGCAACCAAGATTGGGGAATGGGAGCGAGATAAAATGTGTCGTTTCTGTCTGCTGACAGGTGACGAATCCCCCTATGTCTGGGACTTTGGATCTGCTGCCGTCCACCATCGGAAATATTCCGACTGGTTGCTTCCCGATCATTGCCGTGCCGGTGTTGTTGGTATGAGGGGTACAATCCCGCCAAGTTTTGGCTTGATGAAACACTATGCCGAAGAAATTGCCGACCTAATCCGGGAAGCGGGCATGGCCGATATGCCGGTTGGTGTTGATTATGCTGAAACGGCAATGTTTCATGCCTTGCAGGAAGCCGGATTGAATTTGGTGGATGGCCAACAAGTCATGCTTTCGGCACGTGAAATCAAGAATTGGGACGAGATTCAACTTCTGACCCAGGCTGCAAGCATGGTTGACGGAACTTACCACATGATCTACGAGAACCTGAAACCCGGTGTCCGTGAAAACGACATCGTGGCTCTGGCCAACAAGATGCTCTATGAAATGGGCAGTGATGATGTTGAAGCCATCAATGCCATTTCGGGGGAAAGATGCAACCCGCATCCACATAATTTCACGGATCGCTATTTCCGACCGGGTGACCAAGCCTTCTTTGACATTCTACAATCCTACCAGGGTTACCGTACTTGCTATTATCGAACCTTCAACATAGGGCGGGCCACACCTTCTCAGAATGATGCCTATATCAAGGCACGTGAATGGCTTGATGCTGCTATCCAGGCCATAAGACCCGGGGTAACCACGGACACTGTTGCCAAGCTTTGGCCAACAGCAGAATCCATTGGCTTTCCAAATGAACTTGCTGCCTTCGGTCTGCAATTTGGGCATGGTCTGGGTTTGGCTCTGCATGAACGACCGATCATAAGTCGTGCTGTGAGTCTTGATAATCCGATGGAGATTCAAACCGGTATGGTATTTGCCTTGGAGACCTATTGTCCGGCCGATGATGGGTATTCTGCGGCCAGAATCGAAGAGGAAGTCGTTGTGACGGATAAGGGTTGTGAGGTCATATCGCTTTTCCCGGCAGAGGAGCTTCCCATTGCCAGTCGATATTGATCCATGATATTCGAGATCTCCAGATGACCAAGTCAGTTCGAAAAAATACCGAACAATATCTGCATTTATACAAGCAGATGGTACGTATTCGTACCTTTGAGGAGAATGCCAACCAGTTGTACCTCAATGCCAAGATGCCGGGCCTGACCCATATGTATATCGGTCAGGAAGCTGTTGCCGTCGGTATTTGTGAAGCTTTAGACAGTACCGATAGAATTACTTCTACCCATCGTGGCCATGGTCATTGCCTTGCCAAGGGTGCTGAATTCAAGCAAATGTTTTGTGAGCTGCTCGGCAAGGCTGAGGGTTACTGCCGGGGTAAAGGTGGATCAATGCACATTGCCGATCAGGACAATGGCAATCTGGGTGCGAATGCCATCGTCGGTGGCTCTATGGGCATAGCAACCGGTGCGGCCCTTTCGGCTAAATTGCTTGGTACCAAGACTGTGGCGGTCTGCTTTTTTGGTGATGGGGCAACAGCCCAGGGCCTATGGTATGAAGTTATGAATATGGCTGCCCTTTGGCAATTACCCGTCATCTATGCCTGTGAGAACAATGGCTACTCCGAATATACCCCAACCAGCGAAATTGCAGCAGGCTCCCTGAAGGCAAGGGCCGAAGCCTTTGGTATTGAATCACACAAGGTTGACGGGCAGGATGTTCTGGCGGTTCATGCCCTCACCCAGGGTTTAGTGAACCGGTTGCGTAATGGCGAGGGACCCTTTTTCATTGAATTGGAGACCTACCGATATCATGGTCATCATGTCGGGGACATCAATCGTAGCTATTATCGCACCAAGGATGAAGAGACGGCCTGGCAGAAGGATCGCGATCCAATTACCAATTTTGGCAGATGGCTTGAAGAACAGGACATCGCGAGCTCTGAGGAACTGTCCGAAATTATAAGCGGCATTCATGCCGAAGCCGAGGAAGCAGTTCAATACGCAATTGATGCACCCTATCCGAATCATGATGAGGTTGATACCCATGTCTTTGCTGGCGTGAAGCATGCCCTGCCGTATATCAGTGGGGACAGTAATGGATCGTGAAATCACCCATTCACAGGCCGTGAATGAAGCCATTGCCGAGGAAATGCGCCGTGATTCAACCGTTATCCTGCTGGGTGAGGATGTAGCTGAAGCCGGTACCCCCTTTAAGGTCTTGTCCGGTCTTGTCGAGGAATTTGGAACTGAAAGGGTTATTGATACGCCGATAGCCGAACCTGGATTCATGGGAATTGCGGTTGGAGCAGCCATGACGGGCATGCGGCCAATCGTAGACATCATGTTTGGCGATTTTCTGTTTCTCATCATGGATCAATTATGCAATCAAGCGGCCAAGACACACTACATGTCCGGTGGCAAACTGAATGTTCCCCTGGTGGTCAGGACCAATCTTGGTGCAACGCGTCGTTCGGCAGCCCAGCATAGTCAATCGTTGCATGCCTTGGTAGCCCACATTCCTGGTTTGAAGGTTGCCTTACCAGCGACTCCTTATGAAGCCAAGGGGCTGCTGAAGACAGCAATAAGGGATGACAATCCGGTCGTCATTTTTGAAGACAAACTGAGCTATCAAATGAAGGGTAATGTCCCTGAAGAGGAATACCTTATTGAGTTTGGCCAGGCCAATCTGCTTCGTGAAGGTAATGATGTGACCTTGATTGGTACTTCTTCCATGGTTCAGACATGTGTGGCGGCTTCCGATTTGCTGGCTGAAGAAGGCATTTCTGCCGAAGTTATGGATCCACGAACTATAGTACCATTGGATGAAAGGGCAATCCTTGAGAGTGTCAGGAAAACCTCGCGAGCAGTGGTTGTTGACGAGGGTCATCAAAATTATGGAATTACAGCCGAGATCGCTGCTCGAATTTCCGAGAAGGCCTTTTATCATTTGGATGCACCGGTCATTCGACTTGGCGCCATGGATGTACCCGTTCCTTTCTCACCCGCACTGGAAGACTTGACAGTTCCAACCCCGGAACTTGTTGCCGAAAAGGCACTTTCCATCTGTCGTGGAGAATTGGTACATGATGCATGACATCATCATGCCTGCCTTGGGTATGACCCAGGATTCAGGACGCATTATCTCCTGGAAAAAACGGGTTGGTGATGACATTGCTATAGGTGATATCCTCATGGAAGTGGAAACCGACAAAACTACCATGGAGGTGGAAGCCCAGCATTCCGGCTTTCTTGCCAAGATATTCTCTGATGAGGGAACCGACGTTCCGGTTGGAGAGGTCATTGCGATAATTTCTGATACGGAAACAGATGGTGAAATTCCCGAATCCTCAAGCCCATCCAAACCAGAAAAGGAAATTAAATCTCCAACAAGTCCATCAGTAGAGGCTCCAGAGCCTGAAGTGCCAAGCCTCCCAAAAACACATATCATCGACAAGAACAATACGCATGGTAAGATTTTAGCATCCCCAAAGGCAAAGCGACTGGCTAGGGAACGTGGTTTTGATCTAGGTTATCTTGTTCAGTTGGGTCTACCACAACCTTATCATGTTTCGGATCTCAAGGAGTTTGAATCCAGGCCACCTGCTCATGCACCGGGCATTGAAATATATGTTCGTGCCGAAGTGGATGGTACGGCATTCCAGAACTTTGGTGAATTGATAAATGAAAGAGCAGATTTACCGATCAAGGTAGCAATGGCCGCCTTTGCGGCCCGATCATATCAGGAAGTACTCGGGATAAGAGATATTGTGGTACAGGTGGATACCATATCCGAGACAACTATTTCCTACACTGTACCCGAATTTGCCAGTCTGAGTAAAATTGTCCAAACCGATGAAGCAAGACTACCAGATCTGATTATCACTGATCTTACACACTTAAGATTTTCAAGCCTGAAGAGCGGTCCTGCATTGGTACCTACCTTTACCATCGGAGTGAAGGGAGACAGTATCGAAGTTATGCTGATATCACCTCAAGATTCTTTGGATCAACTTCAGCTAGTCAATTGCATGGAAGGTTTTATCAACAGGTTGGAAGAACCCCTGATGTATTTGCTTTGAGAAGTGCTTTATACGATGACTCGAAAATATGATTTGAGTGCGACCTCAAATACTGCAAAAAAGAGCAACTTACATTTCCTCCTATGGTAAGCGATTTTGATGCCACTTGGTATCCTTGATTGAAACATTTATCAACTTTCTGATGATATTTGATTCACAATTAACAGGATGTTGAATTTCAAAATAATTTGATAGAAGTTACAAAACAATGTAATTTGTTATCAGGTCGACATTGCATTGATTATATGCGGTCTGAATTAGACAGGCCATATTCATTAACTGGATTAGGGATTTTTACAATTGACTAATGTTTCTTTGACAGGTCTGGCAAGGGATCTGAGAGTACGCCAGGAAGAAAACAACCCCGTTAGGATAGGATTGATTGGTTGTGGTGAAATGGGTACGGATATTGTTGTTCGTACTGCACACATGGATGGGGTGTCGGTGGTTGCCATAGCGGATCACAAAACAAAAGCCGGTATCGCAGCATTGAACTATGCCTATAATTCCGAAGTTCCCAGTAAAATTGCCACTTCTGCGTCCGAAATCAACCGGATAATCGAAAATGGATCGGTTGCCATTACCGAAGATCCCCTGAATATAATCCAGAGTGATATAGTGGATGTCATTATTGAGGCAACTGGAATTCCCAATGTTGGAGCTGAGTTTGGTGTAAAGTCAATACAAGAGGGCAAGCATCTGGTCATGATGAATGTCGAGGCTGATGTTACCATTGGACCGATTTTGAAGAAACTTGCTGATGATCATGGCGTAATCTATTCACTGGGTGCGGGAGATGAACCCTCGGCCTGTATGGAACTCATTGAGTTTGTAACAGCCATGGGCCATAAGGTAGTAGCTGCAGGCAAGGGTAAAAACAATCCCCTGCGTTTTGATGCCATTCCTGATGATTACCAGGAAGAAGCTTTGGCCAGAAACATGAACCCGCGCATGTTGGTGGAGTTCGTCGAAGGGTCAAAAACCATGGTTGAAATGGCTGCGATTGCCAACGCCACTGGGCTTGTTCCGGATATCCCTGGAATGCATGGACCAAACGTGGGACCTGATGAGTTGGCCAAGGTCTTGATTCCCAAGGAGCATGGAGGGGTATTGTCAGCTCCGGGACGAGTGGACTTTTCGGTAGGAAAGGGAATCGCACCAGGTGTTTTTGTCATAATTGAGGCCGAACATCCACGCATTCATGAACGGATGAGTGATCTCAAAATGGGAGAGGGTCCTTATTTCTCCCTGTTGAGACCGTTTCATTTAACTTCTCTTGAAGTCCCACTTACCTGTGCCAGAGCTGTACTTTACAACAAGGCAGACATGGTTCCCAACCCAGTTCCGAGTGCAGAAGTTTGTGCCGTTGCCAAAAAAGACCTCAATCCAGGTGAAATACTAGGTCAAATCGGTGAATACGACTATCGCGCCGTTACCTACAGGGCTGATGAAGCCAGACTTGAAAAAGCCGTACCTTGCGGCTTGCTGGAAAAGGCCCGGGTCAAGCAACATATCAGGAAAGGCTCATTGATCACGACACACAATGTGGATTATGTTCAGAATAGTTATATCGCCAAACTTCGTGCGAAACAGGACAGCTTGATTGGTCTTTAAGGCTTTTGTCTTAGATGATTTTCCAGCTTTCTCAACATCAATGACAGGGAAATGGTCATCACGAGGTATATCAAAGCCACAACATTGTAGGTTTCAAAGTATCGGAAATTACCTGCTGCCGTAACCTTGCCAAGTTGGGTGATATCTAAAACCCCCAAAACTGAAACAAGTGAACTGTCCTTGACCATGGCAACAAAATCATTTCCCAAAGGAGGCAGTATTGTTTTTATCGCCTGCGGGAAAACAATAAGCCTGAAGCGTTGCCAGGAATTGAGACCCAGCGAAAGCGAGGCTTCAATCTGACCCTGGGGAACTGACAACAGGCCTGCTCTAAATACTTCTGCAATAAAGGCTGAATAACCAATGGTAAGCGCCAGAATTGCCCTCCACAATAACGAAAAGTCTCTGGTTCTTGCAGGTTCCAGACCCAAAAACTCAGCGATATGATTCCAACCCATTACCAAGGCAGGGGCAAAAACAAAGGCTACATAAAGCAGCAAGACCAAAATCGGTACCCCTCTGACTACCTCTATGTAAAGCCTCGCAAATTGCCTGAGTAAAAGATATTTGGATAAACTCGCCAAGGCCAAAAGCAAACCGATAACCGAAGCCATGAAAAAGGCCACCAAGGTTACGAAAATGGTGATGTATATCCCGGTAGATAGAGCAGTCAATACCTTGGTATAAATCTCGGTAGAGAGTATCTGAAAGAAGGCAAAAATGCCAACTCCCCCGGTGATGACTAACCACCAGGGGAAATCTTCCTTATGTCGGTCTCCGGGCCCCATTCAGTATTTCTGGGTAGGCTTCACCCCATCAAGGGCAAGCCTGATAGCAAAAGTGGGTTATTGTCCCAACTTGTAATCAAGAAACCATTTTTTGTTCAAGGCATCAATGGATCCGGAAGCCAGCATGGCCTTGATGGCCTCGTTCATGGGTTCAACCAAATCGGAGCCCTTGGGGAATATAAATCCGAAATCCTCGGTTCCCAACGGACTTCCTATGATTTTCAGACCACCATCCGAGGCATCGACATAACCCGCACCAGCCGTTCCATCGGTCAGTACAAGGTCAACATCTCCTGTTTTCAAGGCCTGAACCCCCGCGCCAAAGGTTTCAAACAATACAATTCTGGGATTTTGTTCATTGCCATCGAGAACATCATAGACACCAACGTAAAATGGTGTTGTTCCCGGTTGGGCAGCCATCAGCAAGTCGGGATCTGTAGCAAACTCCTCGGCATTGCTGAACCTGTTTTCATCACCCCTTACCATCATAACCATTTCCGAACGCATGTAGGCGATTGAAAAATCAACCTTTTCCATTCTGTCTTCCCGGATTGTGATACCCGTCATGCCCAAATCGAACTGGCCTTCACTTACTGCCGCGATCATGGCATCCCAACTGATATTCTCGTAGGTTATGCTGGCATTCAACAGGGAAGCTATTTCCTCCATTGCATCATATTCCCATCCGATGGCATCACCGGAATTGGGATCGATAAACTGCAGGGGCGGGTAGGCATTCTCCGTAACAACCACAATTTCCCTACCCTCCAGGTCAGGAAGCCCCTGGCCAAATACTTGTGACATATACATGACCGAAACCATAACCAGGACTGAAAGTCTCTTAATCATCAATACCTCCTTTAATTCTTAATTTGGGTTAAATTCATTTACCAAAAACTGAATCCCATAGCCTAAACATTATATGGGGATTTTCTAGATAAAATTTTGGATGACATAATTCCTAAATCAAGTGATTAATCGAAATACTATAGCGGGAATCAATAAACATGACCGGTCTCATTTTCATTCCGGTATATTAATGATACGTTGCCGATGTATGAAATGTAACTTTATGACATTTGCTCCAAAGCGGTTATACCTGAATCTTCTAGTTAAATTCTTCTTGTTGCTTGTAGTCCTTGGGATGGATTCTGATCTATTGTTTGCCGAGGAGATATGGCGGGGTTTAAGGGTTGCACCGGAAAACAGATGCGCCCCTTACGATCGAAATGATTACCGATATCCACAAAGTGTGGAACTGGAAATCATAAGGTCAATGGACGGCAGGATTTATTCCCCTTACACAGGAAGATACTTTAAATTTCGCTCGCAAACTGACATCGAACATATGGTTGCTACCCTAGAGGCCCATGACAGCGGTCTCTGTGCCCGAAGCAATAAGGTGAAACGCCAATTTGCCTCGGACTTGGATAACCTCACACTTGCCAGCCCGGAAGTCAATCGTCAACAAAAAAGCTATTTTGATGCTGCCGAATGGCTACCTCATTATAACAAATGTTGGTTTGTCCACCGTAACATTCAGATCAGGTTGAAATATCAACTGACCATTGATCGAGAGGAAGCCAATGCGATTGACAAGGTAATCGAGAACTGCGATTCCTTCCAAATGGTATTTTATGAAGGCACTCCCTATTCCCCCAAACCCACGTCAGAATGGGACGAGAA
>WTGT01000201.1 GCA_011523445.1 Paracoccaceae bacterium | reverse complement strand
GGAAAACCATTTGATAAGGATTGGCCTATAGGTTATTAATTAGTTGCTTTGGTATTAGCTTGATGGGGCGTTTAATTTTAATTTCTCTGGTTACCTTGGGTGTTGATCAGATTACGAAATATTTGATTTACTATGTTTTGGACCTGGAAACTGTTCGCAGAATGGTCGTTATACCAACAATCCTGAATTTTCATTTGGCCTGGAACGAGGGAATCAATTTCGGTTTGTTTGGTAATGGCGGTGAACTGACACGATATATCTGGATAGCATTGGCACTCGTAATTGTTGTATGTTTTTACATTTATGCCTTTAAACAGGATAAATCCTGGCATTTGCTTGTCCCAATCGGACTCATTACCGGTGGTGCCTTGGGAAACACGTTTGACAGGGTCATTTATGGTGCTGTAATGGACTATCTGAATGTCACCTGTTGCGGAATAAATAATCCTTATTCCTTTAATGTTGCAGATACTGCTATATTTTGTGGTCTAGCATTAATGCTATTATTCGGTAACAAATACAGTAAATCTAAATAACTCAATAATGAGTAAATTCGTTTGGGGATAATAAATGAACAAGGGGTTGTGGTTTTTGGTAGTTATTCTGTTCGCCCTGGCTGGGTGTTCGGAAAATACCTCTGATCCGGAATTGGTATTCCATAAATCAAAGGGAGCACCGGATGAATTGACACTGGTCGTCTATGAACCCATTGAGAAACCAGAAAGCGTGACAAACTTGATCCCACCCGGTACCACACGAAATGCTGCTGACCCCCAACCCAAGGAGGATATAATTCGTCTGCTTGGTTCCAGCGGTGAAGAAAAAGTGGATGGTCGAATTCCGGATCGGGACAGTGATTTGTTGCTTTATACCCAAAGGATGGGTACTGATGCTGATATCAGGGGAATTCTGGCCGCGGAAGATTTGGAATTTCGACGTAGAAACCGGGCCAAACCACTGGAAAGATGGGCCAATCTCAACGTCTATTTTGCGGCCTATTCCTTTATGTCTTTGGATAGCAGGGAAGAATACCAGCGGCTTAAGTCAGAAGGTGTAATACCCTAAATCAGCACTTTGCATTAACCAAATTGTGATTTCCCGATTTTCTTGGAAGAACTAATATTAATGGCATCTGAATTTTAATCAGGTGAAGGAAACATGGCACTCAGAATATTCACACTAATTGGTATTTTATTTTGGTCCACCTCATATGTTGGTGCACTGGAGGTACCGGAAAACTTGTCACAGTTCGAGCTGGATAACGGATTGAAAATAATTGTGATAGAAAATCACCGGGCACCGATCGTCAACCATACGCTTTGGTATGATGTTGGAGCATCGGATGATCCGCCAGGTAAATCCGGGCTTACCCATTTCGTGGAACACCTGATGTTTGAGGGTACGAAAAATACGGAAGCGGGTGAATTTGATAACCGAATCAAGCTCATGGGTGGATTTAACAATGCTTTCACCAACCAAGAGGGATCGGGTTATACAGTGGAAGTATCAAATGAGTACCTGGAACAGGTAATGGAACTTGAAGCAGATCGCATGGTAAATCTGACCTTCAAGCCCGAACTCGTCTTGCGGGAAAGAGATGTAATACTGGAAGAGCGAAAGCAAAGAGTTGATTCCAGCCCCTCTAGCCTCTTGCGTGAACAACTGTCCGCTACGCTTTTTCAAAATCATCCATACGGAATTCCGACAATTGGATGGGAACATGAAATGAGGAGCCTCAC
Organism: Paracoccaceae bacterium; assembly: GCA_011523445.1. Classification (GTDB taxonomy): domain Bacteria; phylum Pseudomonadota; class Alphaproteobacteria; order Rhodobacterales; family Rhodobacteraceae; genus MPNP01. The sequence continues at coordinate 2,123 of WTGT01000201.1, read as the reverse complement.
TCTGGAGGATGCAAAATCATTTTACAAGAAATATTATCACCCCAAGAATGCAACATTGGTGGTTAGTGGAGATGTTTATCCCGATCAGGTCCTTGAACTCGCCAAGAAGTATTATGGTCATCTTGAGTCCCCCGATGATTTTGAGAAAAGACCCAAACTGCTTGAACCACCCCACATGGCTGAAAGACGTGTCCTGTTTAGGGACCTCAGGGTTTCAGCCGAATATGTATTCCGAAAGTACTATGTTCCAACAGAAATTGCTTCTGACGAAGAAAACCTTGCCGCCATAGCCTTGATGGTTGAGGTGCTTGGGGGAAGTGGCATCACTTCCGTATTGGGTGAAAAACTAACGGTAGAGGAAAAAATTGCTACCTATACCGGTGCCGGCTTTATTGGTGATGTTACTCGACCGGTTGTCATAAATATGTATGTGGTCCCGGCACAAGGAGTTAGTCTTGAGGAAGCTGAGGCAAAAATGGATGAGGTCATTGCCGGTTTTCTTGAGGAGGGTGTTGACAAGGATCATTTGGATCGCATCAAAAAACAGATAAAATATTCCAGGATCTATGCTCAGGATGATGCCAAGAATGCAGCCATGGAGTATGGACACGGATTTGTAAATGGCTTGACTGTCGAACAAACTGCAGCATGGACAGGTCAATTGCTCAACACGGATGAGGAAAGTGTCCAGGAAGCAGCCGAAATCCTGCTAAGTAAGAATAATTCAGTGACGGGGTGGTTACTCAAGGAGGTTACAGAACAATGATCAAAAAGGTAATTTTTATTGCTGCTTCCTACCTATTGCTGATACCAGGTCTAAATGCTGCTGTCGATATTCAGGAATTCGAAACACCAAATGGAATTGAGGTCTGGCTGGTTGAAGATCATTCCAACCCAATCCTTGCCCTGCAGATGTTTTTCTTGACAGGAAGTGTCCATGATCCCGTTGAAAAGGAGGGCTCGACGTATATGATGATGGGATTGCTTGAAGAGGGTACTGATGACCTTGATGCTGTAGGATTTCAGATTGAAGTCGAGGAGTTGGGTGCAAGATTTGATTTTGAAACCTACAAGGAAGCGGTTGCGGTTTCAGCACAAATGATTACCGAAAACCTTGATCCCTCAGTGGACTTGTTAAGAAAGGCCCTGGAGCAGCCAAGTTTTGATTCTGAACCCATGGAACGGGTTAGAGGGCAAATCCTGACGAACATAGATTTCGACGAAAAGGATCCCGAGGAAATTGCCTTTGATGCTTTCATTGACATAATGTTTGGTGACCATCCATTGAACCGAAAAAGGGAAGGTAACAAATCGTCGATTACCAATTTGACCCGTGAGGATATTATTGCCGCCTACCAAAATGCGCTGGTCAGAGGAAAAGTTGTTGTGGGTGCTGCAGGGGATATTACAGCAGATCAGTTAGGTGAACTTCTTGATGGTCTACTGGGTGGGTTGCCAGATACAACTCCACCTGTTGTCCAGCCACTTGCATTGCCACAGGAGGGTCATGTCGAGATAATAGATTTTCCAACACCCCAATCAACAATAGTATTTGGCCATAGGGGATTGATCCGTAATGACCCCGATTTCCTGATGGCATATGTCTTGAATGAGGTATTTGGCAGATCGGGCTTTAATTCCCGGTTGCAAAAGAAATTACGCGTGGATCTTGGATTGACCTATGGCATAGGATCATTTCTCTCGACATATCAAACTGGTGGAATGGTCATAGGACGCATGGCCACTGCCAATCAAACAGTGAATGAGGCAATTGATGCCATCAGGCAGGAATGGGCCAAAATTGCCAACGAGGGTATAACCCAGGAAGAGCTGGATACGATAAAAATGTACCTGAAGGGATCCTATCACTTGAGGTTCAAGACCAATGAGGATATTGCGGGGATCTTGGCCGGGATGCAATTGGACAATATACCGGCCTCCTATGTGAAGCACAGAAATGATATGATTGAGGCAATAGAGCTTGAGGATATCAACAGGGTTGCCAAAAACCTGTTTCGTCCGGAAGAGCTGGTCTTTGTGGTTGTTGGACAACCGGATACTCCTTCCTGATATTACTCACAGACGACGCCATCTCCATCCCCATCCCGCATAAATTTGTAAGC
>WTGT01000160.1 GCA_011523445.1 Paracoccaceae bacterium | reverse complement strand
CTCGGTATTGTCATGTTCTGGGTATTTACAGCCATTTTTGCCGATTTGATCATTACCTTTGATCCCTATGGACAGATATCAGGTATGAAAAACAAGGTTCCCGGCACTCCGGTTCGTGGACTTGAAGGCGAATACTACCTTCTGGGTGGAGATCGCCTCGCTAGGGACGTATTTTCCCGGGTTGTCATGGGCAGCCGCAGTGTATTGACGATTGCCCCTGCAGCTACCATGTTCGCCTTCATGGTTGGAATAATGCTTGGACTTGTGGCAGGATACCTTCCTGGCAAGTTCGACACCATGGTCAGTTTTCTGGCCAATCTTGTATTGGCCTTTCCGGTCATCCTGCTGTTTTACCTCATGGTTTCTCCAGCAATTCAGGAAACGGGACTGCCAGTCATGCTAGCAGCCGTCATGTTCCTCTTTCCCATTGCCTTTTTTGCGGTTCTTGTCAATTCAAGGCTTTATACCCAGCCCATGAAGCGAAATATCATCGTCGGGCTTATTCTGTTGGTTGGATTCTGGATTTACCTGGGTCTTGCCTTTGACAGCGACCCCTTTGGTGTTTTCAGCATGGATCCAAATCTCCTGAATGTATTTGTTTCGGTGGTATTTGCTAATTCACCAACAATTTTCAGGATTGTTCGAAGCCTCGCCCTGGAAATCAAGACCCGGGATTATGTTGCAGCTGCCCAAACCAGGGGTGAAGGCACTTGGTATATTCTGCTTTGGGAAATCCTACCAAATGCCAGAGGACCCCTGATTGTCGATTTCTGTTTGCGCATTGGCTATACAACCATTCTTCTGGGTACCCTCGGCTTTTTTGGCCTGGGGGTTTCACCGGAAAGCCCCGACTGGGGTTCAACTATCAATGAGGGTCGAAAGATTTTGACACTTTACCCACATGGTGCTGTTCCCCCTGCACTTTCACTGATGAGCCTGGTATTGGGACTGAACCTCCTGGCTGATGGTCTCAGGGAACAATCACTAAAGGACTGAGAGGGTATGGCTAACAACGGTAAAGAAAACAAAACCCCAATCCTAGAGATAGAAAATCTGTCCATCTCCTTTTTTACCCGGGCAGGTGAAATACCTGCCGTGATGGATTTTTCCTGTACGGTCTATGAAGGTGAGGCCATGGGGCTGGTTGGTGAATCGGGGTGTGGCAAATCCACGGTTGCACTGGGAGTAATGCAGGACCTTGGCGTAAACGGAAAGATTGTCGGGGGGTCTATCAAGTTCAAGGGCAGGAACCTGCAGGAGTATACCCCAAAGGAATTGCGGGAGTTGCGAGGCTCCGAAATTGCCATGATCTATCAGGAACCCATGGCATCCCTAAATCCGGCCATGAAAATTGCAACCCAGCTTATGGAGGTACCAATAATTCACGATGGGCTTTCTAAGGCCAAGGCCAGGGAGTTGGCTACAGAAGTGGTTGAATCGGTCAGACTACCTGATCCTGAGCGAATTCTCAACTCATATCCCCATCAGCTTTCAGGCGGGCAGCAGCAAAGAATCGTCATTGCCATGGCCCTCATGTCCAAGCCCTCATTATTGATACTTGATGAACCAACGACCGCATTGGATGTTACGGTTGAAGCGGGTATCGTCGAACTGGTCAAGGATTTGGGCAAGCAATTTGGAACCTCGATGCTCTTTATAAGCCATAACCTGGGTCTGATACTTGAAACCTGTGGCAGAATTTGTGTTATGTATTCCGGTGAAGCGGTTGAAACGGGGTCCATCAATGATGTCTTCGACAAGATGAGACATCCGTATACGGAGGCCTTGTTCCGATCCATACCTTTACCGGGTGCTGATAAGAATTCACGCCCTCTGGTAGCCATTCAGGGTAATTTTCCCCTGCCCCATGAAAGACCTCCCGGGTGCAATTTTGGACCACGCTGCAACTATTTTGAAGAGGGAAGGTGCAATACCGGAGTCATTCCGATGCGTGTTGTTCCGGGATTTGAAAGACATGGTTCAAGATGTCTGAAATTTGAAGAAATTGATTGGGGACAATTTGAACAAGCTTCAGAAGGTGATGAAGAAAGCAATTTCGGCAAGGAAGTCCTCAAGGTCAACAATTTGAAGAAATACTATGAAGTTGCTGCCAATGAGCTTTTCGGTGGGGGTGAAAAACGGGTTGTCAAGGCCAATGAAACCCTTACTTTTTCTGCCCGAGAGTCTGAAACACTAGCCATAGTGGGTGAATCAGGCTGTGGTAAATCCACACTTGCAAAAGTCTTGATGGGTCTAGAAATTGCCACTGACGGGGATATTGAATTGAATGGCAAGCCAATTCAATCGGTACCAATCGAAAACAGGGATGTTGGAACGGTTTCATCCATTCAGATGGTTTTTCAAAACCCTTTTGATACCTTGAACCCTTCAATGACAGTCGGTAATCAGATCATAAGAGCCCTGGAGATTTTCCGTGTAGGCAATTCTCCCCAGGAGCGGGAAGATAGAATGCTTGAGTTGTTGGACCTTGTCAAACTGCCAAGGGAGTTTGCCAATAGGTTACCAAGACAACTGTCAGGCGGTCAAAAGCAACGGGTTGGCATAGCCCGGGCCTTTGCAGGGTCAGCACAAATTGTGGTGGCTGACGAACCGGTTTCTGCCTTGGATGTCTCTGTTCAGGCAGCCGTTACTGATCTTTTGCTCGAAATTCAGAAAAAAAACCTTACAACGCTTCTGTTCATCAGTCATGATTTGTCCATCGTAAGATACCTGTCCGACAGGGTTCTGGTCATGTATCTGGGACATATTGTTGAAATGGGTACAACGGATCAAATCTTTTCGCCTCCCTATCATCCCTATACAGAAGCCCTACTTTCTGCCGTCCCGATCGCCGACACAAGCGTGTCGAAAAAGCACATCGTCCTGGAAGGTGAAATACCATCAGCCCTCAGTCCTCCTTCCGGTTGTCCATTCCAGACAAGGTGCATGCACAAGCACAAGGTTGAAGGCAATCTATGTGAAACGGTAGTCCCTGAAATGCGAACCCTTTCGGGCGGGCTTCAAATTAAATGCCACCTGCCTCAGGAAGTTCTGGATGAGATGGATCTTGTTATTCAGATCCCGGCTTCTGAAAAATCAGAAGCCGACCAACTTTCCTGATGTACTGAAATCAATCTGGATTTACTGTTCCAGTTCAACATCCCAGTACAGGAAATCCATCCAGGTTTCATGCAGGTGGTTTGGTGGAAATTTCCTTCCGGTATTTCTCAATTCCTGATTGGTCGGTTCAAGAGGTTTCTTGCGCAGTTCCATGCCAGCCAGCTTCAGGGACTTTGAACCCTTCTTGAAATTGCACTCCTGACAGGCTGCTACGACATTCTCCCAACATGTGGTACCGCCCATTGAAATCGGTTTGACATGGTCAAATGTAAGATTACCTGTATTCTTGCAGTATTGACAGGTAAATTCATCCCTGAGAAACAGGTTGAATCTTGTGAATGCAACACTTTTCTGGGGTCGAATATATTCCTTGAGAGCAATAACTGATGGCAACCTGAAGGTTGTTGAAGGTGATTGAACAACTTGGTTGTATTCATAGATCACGTTTACCCTGTCCAGGAATACGGCCTTCAGGGCCTCCTGCCATGACCAGAGGGACAGCGGGAAATAGGACAATGGTTGATAATCTGCATTCAATACCAATGCAGAAAAATTATTCTGTACATTGGTTCGTTGCAACATGAAGGTAACCTGTCCTTATTTGATATTCAGTAAATCATATTCGATATTAAATTTAGGAACTACCCGGCAAATCTCCTATAAATTAATTTAAATTTAATTTTATTGTAATTTTTATGTCTCGGTAATCGTATCTCCGATTCATAATGAACGTATTCGTCTGAGTG
>WTGT01000336.1 GCA_011523445.1 Paracoccaceae bacterium | reverse complement strand
TTGATTGACATCCTGTAGTATGGTCAGAATATCCAGGACAGCCTCACCAAATTTTCCCTGGTTTGCCATGACAACCAAATCATCCTCCAGATCTGTTTCTGTCAATCCGGAAATAATACCCTGCTGTATAGGAGTAGAAGGTATTGCATTCTCCAGATTACCGCTTCGAAGGGAGAACAGAAAATTCTCCTCACGGTTGGAAGGAGACATTATTTCCAAATCCTCAGGAGGGAAGGGGAACAGGATTGCCGGTGAATAATGGCCGGGTGCAATTCGTCCAAATTCCACAATATGTGGAATTATTCTGGGAATGAAATATTCGGTATACTTGACACTCAACCCCTCCTGTTCCATCAAGAAATATCCGTTCAGAAACAATTCCTTTATTCCAATTGTATCCTGCATGACAATTGCTTTTTCCAGTGCTTGAATCAGCCTGACCCTTTCCCATACCCCATCCGCTGAGGAGGGCTTTGATTCAGTATAGGCAACCAATAGCGATTCAAAAGGTTGGGAATTTGATCGTACCAGCTTTTCTAGCGATTCAATTCTTGATTTCCATTCCGGGCTGGAGTCTTTCAAATGGAAAGCCAGGGATGGTTTGATATCATGATGAAAAAAGTAAAATCCGCTATCCTTCAACATTCTGAAAAGAAGGGGGGTAAGTTGTACGAATTCCTGATTGGCGATACTAAGAGCAAGTTCAGGGAATAGGAATATGGTGACAATTTGTTCTTCTTGGGAAGTAAAATCACCAATAGTTTTAGCCGCTTCGAATACCAGTTCAGCGTTTTTCCATTCACCTAGTCTTACAAAGCAATAAATTTGATGCGTATATGAAGGAACTTCTATCGTCTTGTTCCTGATACCTGAACAAGGGATGTGTTCGGTATTGGTCAACAAGGCTATATCAAATCTTCGGATATCCAATTCCTTGCCCTTGCCACCAGATCTGTCCATCAATTCATTTGCCTGCTCAAGTGCTCCCAGCTCAATCAATTTATCGACCCGTGCCAAAAAAAGCTCACCCTCACCACTGGAATCCCAAGTTGGATTGGCTTCCGCCAGCAATAAAACATAGAACAATTCCAAAGCTGCAGGAACAAGACTGTATTGAATATTGGAAATTTTGCTTTGAATCACACTCAATCGTGAACTGCCCCAAAGGTTATTGGGAAAACCGGAAACGCCACTCGGTATCAATCCAACAGCATCAATGTTAATACCTAGAATTGGCTCTGATTCAATCTCAAACTGGAATTCCCCATCTGAGGGGGTTACGAAATCCAAAATACTACTGCCAGGTACTAGTGGAACTTCCTCCTGGGCTACGAGAGAAGTGTCGGCAAGGATAATAAGGGGCAGGAAAAAAAGTAAAGGGTATTTAGTCAACATTTACTTCAATGGGTACAACTAGGCTTCCCTCGGGCGGGTCTATATTGCCTAGGTAAGAATACCCAACTAATCCTCCGAAAAGTAAAAGTAAAATAAAAAATAATATGAATATCAGTCTTCTAAACAATTATTTGAATCCTCAAGAATTAAGGGAATTCCAAAAATTAGCATCAAAATAATTTAATCAAATACATTTTGGTTTAAACTTCCTAACAGTCAGATTCGAGAGTTTGAATAAAGGGACCAAACCGATAGAATTCAAAAAATGCAATAAATATTTCTTCTTGCACAAATATTTATATGAAACCTGTTCGGTTAGGTATAACAAAAACATGATCACACATCATAAAATTGTTTTCTTGAAAGTTTCATTTTGAAATCACCAGAACTTAATCAACCGATCGTACTCGTTGGAATGATGGGCGTAGGAAAAACCTATTTAGGATCAAGGCTTGCTACTGCTTTTGCTGTTGATTTCATTGATACCGATAAAATTATCGAAAATTCTGAATCCACTACAATAACCCAGATCTTTGCCAATCAAGGTGAACAATATTTTCGAAATCTTGAGTATCATACCATCAAAAACATTCTGAAAAGCAGAGGAATGGTGGTGGCTGTTGGTGGAGGTGCCTATACTTTCAAGAGAAACAGGGAGATTATTGATGACATTGGAATCTCGGTTTGGCTTGATGCAGAACCGGAAACTATATTTAGACGAATTTCCGGTGAAGGTAATCGCCCCTTGTTGAAAGGTGACAATACATTGTTGAAAATCCGCACGTTACTGGAAAAGAGAAAAAATGACTACGATAAATCGGTGTTAAGATTTCAAACTGATTCAGGTATTTCAACAGAAGATCTGGTTTTTCGAATGAAGGATCAAATTTCCACTTTTGCGGCAGATAAAGTATAATGGTAGAGTTGTGTTGAAATACGAGTTCAAAAGAGTTGGTGTTAACCTTGGTCCCAGATCATACAACATAAACATAGGGCATGGTCTACTGGATAATGCCAGTGATTTTATCAAGCCACTCCTCCCTCGGGCCAAAACCGTGATAGTAACTGATCGTTTCGTACACGATAATCATTACCCGCGTCTGAAAGAAAATCTTGAGTATCAGAATATACACTGTGATTCCATTGTTCTTGATCAGGGAGAGAGAACCAAATCCTGGAAGCATCTGGAATATATTGTAGAACAACTCCTTGCAAAAAGGATCGAAAGAAATGATCCCATTATTGGATTTGGTGGAGGGGTTATCGGGGACATAACAGGCTTTGCTGCGGCAATTACCAGGCGAGGTGTTCCATTCATTCAAATTCCCACAACATTGTTGGCACAAGTAGACAGTTCGGTGGGTGGAAAAACAAGCATCAATTCAAGCCAGGGAAAAAACCTTGTTGGAGCCATTTATCAACCAAGTCTGGTTTTATCTGACCTTTCTGTGCTCGATACATTGTCCAAAAGGGATTTCATAGCGGGATATGGTGAAGTCTTGAAATACAGTTTATTGGGTGACAAGGATTTCTACGAATGGCTGGATGATCATACCGATGAAATCAAGAAACTTGATCATGAAACCATGGGGACCATTGTAAAAAGATCCTGCGAGATAAAAGCGTATTTTGTATCAAACGACGAAAGAGAGCATGGAATCCGGGCAAAATTGAATTTGGGACATACCTTTGGCCATGCCTTGGAAACCGCTACCGGATACAGTGATACAATTTTGCATGGTGAAGCAATTGCAATTGGTTACAAGCTTGCTTTTGAACTCTCATGCATGGCTGGTCATTGCCCACGGGAAGATGTGACCCGAGTTTCCAACCACATGAATGAAATGGGAATGCTGGAAGCCCTGAAAAACCTTGAAGGAAATCTTCCCTCAACTGATGATATGATTGAAATCATGAAGCAGGACAAGAAAGCCCAAGGAGGAGTGCTTAATTTTATCCTCGTGAACGGGATAGGTGATTCCTTTGTAACAAATCAGGTGGATATAGGTATGGTTCGTGAAGTCTTGGAGGAAAACCTTCCTTAACCATTGCAGATCGTCATGCGATTATAGATAGCTAACCTATTCCTTGGGTTTGCAGGAAGCACCACCCAGTACACAAAATTGTGAACAGAACTTGTGGTTGAGAAAAACGGGTTTTTCAGCCTCGGCCAGGGTTTCTCCCATTTCAAATTCTTCGGAATAGGGCAATAATGTGCATGATACGACAATCGGATTTTCCGAGTTGCGTCGCTTTACCACCATTCTGGAGGAAGAGCACATAATATCAGTAGGATTCTTGTTTAGAATCTTCCAACATGAAGTTGTGATTTCCGTTGCATCCTTTGTTACGTCCATTTCAGGGAACAAGACCAATTGATTGGGGTCGTAGGGATCAACCTTTAAATCATGTTTAACGATAAAGCGTTCAAATCCCTCTCTGGATTGTACTTCATTCTCGTTCCAATACATT
>WTGT01000209.1 GCA_011523445.1 Paracoccaceae bacterium | reverse complement strand
AAAACCATTTGATAAGGATTGGCCTATAGGTTATTAATTAGTTGCTTTGGTATAATAAGTGACAAATGTAAATACATTGGCCCATAATGGCCATAAATTTTGCCAACTTATCTTGATTTTTGATAGTTTGGGTTTGTTTTAGCATAAATCTATTTCATAATCATTCAAGGTATTGCTTTGCTCTTCTGGCATGGGGTCGAGTTTACCAATTTTTAAATCGCACTTGAGACTGTTAGGTTGGTTTGTCATCGTGGAAAATTTCCGAACGGGCCAATTTGTAAATTTACTTGTTTAAATTATGACTTCTTGAAGTTCATTTACTCTGTATTATCTTGAATTGGGGCGCTGATAGCTCAGCAGGATAGAGCGCGTGACTACGAATCATGAGGTCGGGAGTTCGAATCTTCCTCAGCGCACCATTTTGATTTTATTTCAATTTCTTTATGGTTAACATACCTTTTTGGCACGAAACCCCATTGGATGTTGATCAGTACAGCCAAAACTGATTTAAATCACAATACAAGAATTACGACTACCGTGTCAGTCTGCTTGATATTATCCTAAACATTTGGGATTACTCAACTGGACAGATATCGGTTAATCTAGTGCAATGATAAAACTACCCGAACTTGGGGGCATGGGGAAATCCCCATTAATCATCGTATCGGTGATTCATATGGTTCATGCCATGGATTGAAACCAGATAAATAACAGTTCATACTTCGGACAAAACTCAAAGGAAAAAACATGGTTAGAACATGGTTGATTTCAGATACCCATTTTGGTCATCAAAACATTTACAGGTTCATTGATCAGGATGGTAATCCCATAAGGAGATTTACCGATCCCTGGTATGCGGATAATGCCGAAAAAGGAGATGAATTAATGATCCATTGGTGGAAAACCCTGATAAAACCAGAAGACAAGGTTTATCACCTTGGTGATGTTACCATGGGACGAAAATCACTGGAGGTGCTTGAAATGTTGCCCGGAAGGAAGGTTTTGATCAGCGGTAATCACGACCGTTGGAAAGCAAAAGATCTTATACCCTATTTTGATGATATCAAGGGATCGCTGAAAGTGGGCAAATTTTTCCTTACCCATATACCGATCCATCCGGATTCCATACCACATTGGGCTGATGGTGTCATTCATGGACATATACATGAGAAACTGGTTAGGATTGGGAATGAACCTGATGTGAGGTATATCAATGCCTCAGTGGAACAAACCGGTGGCAAACCAATACAACTGCAAGACATTGTTGATGGTCGATTCCATCCTGCCAAGGGGATTTTCTTGTGATTACAAGATCGGTTTCAGCAAGTTCTGTAATTTCACTCGCGATTTACCGGAGGAGTTCCATAGGTATGAAAGGATTCGACTGTCTTTAGACCCCAGGCCTGACCCTTCTTCCTTTCTGCTTCAGTCCAGACTATGGTTTCCCAATCGGGTTGCAGGATCAATCTTGATCCCTGGTTGGCAATCTCCACCCTGTTTCCTGCAGGTTCCATGACATAAAGGAAAAAGGTTCCCTGTATTGCATGCTTGTGTGGACCGGTTTCAATGTGAACACCATTATCCAGAAAAATATCTGCTGCCCTGATAATTTCATCGCGCTGATCGGTAACATAGGTAACATGGTGAAACCGTCCCCAACCTCCTGCGTGTTCCTCGGTACAGGCAAGATCGTAACTCTTGTTGTTGACTGAAAACCAACAGCCTCCCAAGCGTCCGTTGTCTAACAGTATCTGTTCCGTAACCCTGCTGCCAAAACAGGTGATCATGAAATCCCGAAAAATGGACGCATCATCAGCCAAAAGGTTGACGTGATCCAATCTCCTGGGGCAGCACCCTCGGGCATGAAACTTTTGGTGGATGTTTTTCAAGGCGGGTTTCTCGGAAGGGGGTGGCTGATACTTATTGGTTTCCCAATAAAGCTCGAACCAGTGTCCATAGGGGCTTTGGAACCTGAATGCCTGGCCATGTCCTAGGTCTCCCTCGACCCATTCGCCTTGAATACCACTTGCAACAATGGAATTTACCCTGTTTTCCAAGGCCTCTTGTGAAGAGGTTCTGTATCCAATGTGTCCAACCCCGGTTTGATGATGCTCTGTCAGTTTTAGCGTGTGAAACTCATAGTCATCATATGCCCTGAGATAATAGCTGTTTCCTTCCCGGCCACTTTCGGTCAGACCGTAAATTTCGGTAAAGAATTTTAAACTATCCCCGATCTTGTTCGAATAGATCTCCACGTGTCCCAGATGGGCAACATTCGAATTCCCATCACTCATATTTCAGCCCTTTTTCCTTGAGTGCCTTTCTCATTCCATACATGTCAATACCCAATTCACCGGATGCCAAACGCTTTCTCTTTTCCTCCTCGGCAGACAGCCTGTCCAGGGATTTCTCAAGAGTATGTTTTGCCGCAGCTCGATTCACTATGCATACACCGTCATCATCAGCAACGATTACGTCACCCGGATTGATTGTAATTGAACCAATCACAATGGGTACATTGACAGACCCCAATGTCTCCTTGACTGTCCCCTGAGAACATATAACCCGTGACCAAACCGGAAAAGCCAGCTCCTTGAGCTCCCTCACATCACGAACTCCGGCATCGATTACCAGTCCAATGGCACCTTTTGCTTTGGCCGAAACAGCCAACAATTCACCAAAATAACCGGCATCAGAGGGTGAAGTTGTGCCCAAAATCAAAATATCGCCTGCTACAACCTGTTCCATGGCGACGTGCAACATCCAGTTGTCATCAGGGGGTGCAAGGATGGTAAGGGCCGATCCGGCAAGGCGTGAACCACTGTAAATCGGTCTAAAATTGTGAGGCAGCAAGCCTGTGCGATTTTGAGCCTCATGAACCGTTGACACCCCACAATTCCCAAGTCCGTCAATTATTGATTGGTCAGCCCTTGGGATATTTTGGACAACGAGATTGTTCATTACAACTCATCCACACAGCGTGGAAATACTGCTTGGAATCCTTCGGCATATTTTGCTGGTCTTCCACCGGCTTGTCCTCCCGAATTTCGACGGAAATGGTTGGCCCGGTTTTCGGCCAGATTGGTATAATAATTCCAAAGATGGACCTGCCCTTCCATGCATTCTATGGCCTTACGCTTTTTATCCCAAACCTCGGTTATATCCAGTAAGACATTTGGAACCCAGCCCATTTGCTCGGTCTGGTGTGGTTCAAAGAGATACAATTGAGGTGCTCCCAAGACCCTTTCACCAGGATTATGTCCCCATGCCTGGGCAATCATCCGTGTCTCAAGGGCAATTTCGGTAGTGTACATATGGTCTGTATTGTAAGGATCAAATCTGGAATGTGACAACATGAAGTCGGGGTGGACCTTTCTTATGATATCCACAATTTTGTATTTGGATTCCCTATCCAGCTCCAAGGGATAATCACCCTGATCCAGAAAAATGATATCATGGGCTCCCAATTCTTCTGCAGCGTTTTCCGCTTCTTCCCTTCTTGCCTTCTTGACCTTTGCAAGAGTGGTATTGCCCTGTTTCCAAAGTTTGGCACTTTCTCCCCGTTCCCCATAGGAAAGACAAATTATGGTAACCTCATAACCCCTGGCCTGGTGAAGGGCTATTGCACCTCCACACCGCCAGACAAAATCTGCCGCATGTGCACTAAATACAAGAGCTGTATAATGTTTCATGAAATTACCTTTAAGGAAGTGATTCTAGACCGCTCCCCAAATTTCCTCAGCCACACTGACGATAAACTCCAGCTTTTTCCATTGCTCAAGGTCGGATAGTGTATTTCCCTCTTCGGTTGAAGCAAATCCACATTGAGGTGCCAGTCCGAACTGTTCAATATTGGTGATCTGGGCTACTAGAT
>WTGT01000057.1 GCA_011523445.1 Paracoccaceae bacterium | reverse complement strand
ATAATTGACCGGGCCAAGGATGTAGGAAAAATGGCCAATGGCAAGTTGTTTGCTCCGAAGTATGTTGAAAACAAGCTGAAGTTTTTTCCCGACATTTTGGAAACTGTTGTTTTCGGAAACAATCGGGAATACTGTACGGCAATGGTCAATATCGATTTGGTATCGGTGGGTAACTGGGCAGAAAGGAATAATGTTGTCTACAGTTCCTATCAGGAATTGGCAGGCCATCCCGAAGTTTACAAGATCATTCAGAATTATGTCAGACAGGTCAACGAGGATCTTGCCGGAGATGAAAAACTTTCCGGATGCATCGTGAAGAGATTTCTGGTATTGCACAAGGAACTTGATGCGGATGATGGTGAATTGACACGAACAAGAAAGGTGAGAAGAAGAGTCATAGAGGATAAATACTGTGATCTTGTAACGGCCCTTTATGATGGAAGTGAGGAAGTTCACACTACTTCCGAGGTAACCTATGAGGACGGACGTAAGGGGTTTATTTCCGCCACTCTCAAGATTCTTGATGTATAGGGGTAATTTAATCCGATGGATCAAACCGAAGTGGCCAACAGGAATTACACCCTGATGGACATTGTCAATGTCACGCTCACATTTGGAGGAGTAAAGGCTTTGTCTGATGTTTCCTTCAATATCAAACGGGGTGAGATCAGGGCAATCATTGGTCCCAACGGTGCAGGAAAATCCTCCATGTTGAATGTGATCAACGGTTTTTATACCCCACAGGAAGGAGAAATCTGGTTTGAGGGAAAACTCCGACCCAGATTGAAACCTCACCAGATTGCCTATCAAAGGATTGCCAGAACCTTTCAGAATATTGCCTTGTTCGAAGGCATGACGGTACTTGACAACATGATGACCGGGCGGATGATATACATGAAATCCGGATTGCTTTCACAGTTGGCTTGGTGGGGAAAAGCTGAACGGGAAGAAACCGAAAACAGGTTGATTGTCGAGAAGATCATTGATTTCCTTGAAATTCAGGCAATCAGGAAAACTCCGGTTGGCATGTTGCCCTATGGTCTACAAAAGCGGGTTGAACTGGGACGGGCCCTAGCGGCGGAACCCATGCTTCTATTGTTGGATGAGCCAATGGCTGGCATGAATAATGAAGAAAAAGAGGATATGTGCCGGTTTATTCTTGATGTAAATGAGGAATTGGGAACAACTATTGCCCTCATTGAGCATGATATGGGTGTGGTCATGGATTTGGCAGATAGGGTGGTTGTCATTGATCATGGGGAGAAAATAGCTGATGGTCAACCGGATGAAGTACGCAATGATCAAAATGTCATAGATGCCTATTTGGGCGTATCACATTAGGTTTAGGAATAAGTATGCAGACCCTACTATATGCTTTGGAAGTTTCCCTTAACGGGTTCATGACAGGAATCTTGTATGCCCTCGTTGCATTGGGTTTTGTCCTTATATTTAAGGCATCAGGTGTATTCAATTATGCCCAGGGGGTAATGGTTTTGTTTGCTGCCCTTACACTGGTTGGATTGCAACAGGGAATTGTTCCATTCGAGCATTTGATCAATAACCTGCTTGGAACTTCGATTCACGGATTCGGCTGGAATATGCCAACCTTCCTTGCATTATTGCTAACTCTGTTAACCATGCTATTACTCGCCTGGCTGGTGGAAAAACTGATCCTCAAGCATTTGGTCAATCAAAATCCGGTAATACTATTTATGGCTACAATCGGGTTAGCCTATTTTCTGGAAGGATTCGGAGACCTGATGTGGGGTGCTGATCTCAAAAAACTGGATATTGGAATTCCAATGGGGATTTCAGATACCGTGGAACAGACAACATATGATTGGTTTGGCTATGGATTTTTTATTGATCGGTTAGACATAACGGCTTCAATTGTTGCAGCAGTGCTGGTAATCGGACTGACCATATTCTCACAATTCTCCAAGACGGGTAGGGCGCTGCGTGCTGTTGCTGATGATCACCAGGCAGCCCTGTCAGTCGGCATTTCCCTCCGTCGGATTTGGGTAATTGTCTGGAGTATTGCCGGTTTGGTTGCGCTCATAGCCGGAATTTTCTGGGGGTCGAAATCCGGAGTCCAGTTTTCCCTATCACTTGTGGCTCTCAAGGCATTACCGGTCCTCATGCTAGGTGGTCTAACCTCCATTCCGGGTGCGATAGTTGGAGGTTTGTTGATTGGTGTTGGCGAAAAGCTTTTTGATTTCATGGTTGGTCCCATGATTGGTGGTGCGACCGAAAACTGGTTTGCCTATGTTGTCGCACTGGTGTTTCTCCTGTTCAGACCCCAGGGTTTGTTTGGAGAAAAGATCATTGAGAGGGTCTGACCGTGTTTTATCGAGAAGTAGGCGAGTTCAAGACATCCTATCCCCAGGATAGTGAATCTTTCGGAATCAGACTGGACAAATACGGATATTATTTTGTCCTCTTCATAGCTTTTGTAGTTGTTCCGTTGATGATCAATGATTATTGGGCAAGTGCTGTCCTAGTTCCGTTTTTGGTATGGGCTATTGCCTCACTCGGCCTAAATATTTTGACTGGGCATTGTGGCCAAATTTCCCTTGGTACAGGTGGATTCATGGCTGTTGGAGCATATTCCTGTTACAAGTTGATGACCAGTTTTCCAGATCTGAACATCATATTCTGTATCATTCTTTCCGGTTTGATTACTGCCGGTGTCGGTATCTTGTTTGGCATCCCGTCTTTGCGGATCAAGGGATTTTACCTGGCAGTTGCAACACTGGCCTCACAGTTTTTTCTGGTCTGGCTATTCAACAGGGTTCCATGGTTTTACAATTATTCCGCATCAGGTCAGATCTCGGCCCCCGAGCGATCTGTTTTTGGCATATTGGTAACTGGTCCAAGTGTACAACCCTGGGCACAATATCTGATATGCCTACTTTTTGCCTTTGCCATGGCTTGGGGAGCAAGAAACCTGACACGTGGCAGTTTGGGAAGGAGTTGGATGGCAACCAGGGACATGGATATTGCAGCAGAAATAATCGGGGTCAATTTATTGTGGGCAAAATTGTCAGCATTTGCGATTTCTTCCTTTTATATTGGTATCGCAGGTGCCCTGTTCTTTTCTGTATATCTTGGTGCGGTTGAAGCAACAGAAGCATTCGGAATCAACCAATCCTTTCTGGTTTTGTTCATGATTATCATTGGTGGATTGGGCTCTATTCTGGGATCATTTATCGGTGCGGCCTTCATGGTTCTGTTCCCTGTCTTGCTCAAGAACATACTGGTTGGTTGGTGGGAGTGGGATGCCGCACTTGCAACCCATCTAGAATTTATTTCAGTTGGTTTTCTAATTATAGTATTTTTAATATTCGAACCGCATGGATTGGCTCAACTTTGGCGGCTTTTGAAGCAAAAGTTCAGGCTTTGGCCCTATCCGCATTAGTTGGGGTAATATGATTTAACAGGTACCTAAATTTGGAGGAAAAAATGAAGGTAAGAAAATTAGCAATAAGTTTGGCTACGATCCTGTCGTTGATAGCCCCGCCCGCCTTGGCGGAGTTGGTAATACCGTGGCTGAGTTATCGTACAGGGCCATATTCTCCCAGTGGAATTCCGGTTGCCGATGGAATCGGGGACTACTTCACGCTCTTGAATGAACGTGATGGAGGTATTGGTGGCGAAATGGTCAAAGTTATTGAGTGTGAAACAGGCTACAATACTCAAAAAGGTGTGGAGTGTTACGAAGCTACCAAAGGGGAAGGCTCCTTGGTTTACCTTCCACTTTCAACAGGTATTACCTACCAGTTGATACCGAAGGTTACGGTTGATCAGATTCCGATGCATACCATGGGTTATGGCCGAACCTCGGCAAAAAATGGGTCGATCTCCGAGTGGATATTCAAT
>WTGT01000192.1 GCA_011523445.1 Paracoccaceae bacterium | reverse complement strand
ATATTCATTACGGGCCGCCAATTTGCTAGTCGGTAATGATGAAAGGGCAGCGGTTCTAGAAACTGTATTCATGGGACCGGAGTTGGAATTTCACAAGGATGCAACAGTTGCTGTAACCGGTGCAGAACTTCCACCAAAGGTGGATGGTGAGTCAAGGGAAACCTGGTCGAAGTTTGAGATTAAAGCCGGACAAAGATTGACTTTTGACTTTCTGAAGTCAGGTGCACGGGCCTATATAGCCATTTCTGGGGGCATTGATGTGCCATTGGCCCTAGGGAGCCGTGCAACCTATACCTTGGGAGCCTTGGGAGGCTTTGAAGGGCGAAACCTTCAGTCAGGCGATTTATTGCCGGTAGGGGAGTCATCCAATTCTTCACAGGATAAATGTACAATTCCAGTTGCACTTAGGCAATCCGTTGATTCAGAGGTTGAATTGCGGGTGGTTCCTGGTCTCTATTGGCATCGCTTTACTGCTGAGTCACAAAAGCAATTTTTTGAAGATGTATGGAAAGTGGCTCCTGAAGCGGATCGTATAGGTTATCGATTCCAAAAGGGCCAACCCTTGAACTTCATGGATCGGGAACAGCCGTTTGGAGCTGGTTCAGACCCCTCGAATATCGTGGATAGTTGTTATCCTTACGGATCAATTCAAATTCCAGGCGGTACTGAACCTATCGTCCTGCACCGTGATGCAGTTTCGGGAGGTGGCTATTGTATGTTGGGTACCGTGATTTCCGCGGATATGGATTTAATTGGCCAGCTTCAGCCCAATTGGCCAACCAGGTTTGTGAAAGTCGATCTAGACCAAGCACTCAAAGCCCGGGAAGAACGAAATTTCAGGCTTGGTCAATTACGGGAAGCCATCTGAAAATTCCAAGGACTTCATGCAAAATTACACCTCATGAGTTGAATTTAGCGAATATTTCAGGGATTATTCAAATGGTATTGGAAAACAGATTCAAAACCATTTGAATAACATCACGAACAAAAGAGATTTGGTTTCTCTCTTTTAAGACATTTTCAAGTTGTTGACCCAAGGGTATCAATTGGAAAAGCTGGAGGATGGGATGTATTCCTTAGGATCGACTGAATCCGGCCCTATGCGAATTTCAAAATGCAAATATCCCAAGACTTCATCCAATGTTCCGATCTTTTGTCCCTGGGCAACGACATCTCCTCTTGCCAAGGTAATATCCTGAAGATTTTGGTAAATCGAAAAGATGTTGCAATCATGAAGCACCAAAAGTACCTTGGTTCCTTCGGCCAAATCCGATATTAGGGCAACCTTACCTTCCCCGACGGCAAAAACGGGAGAACCGACCGGGGCTGAAATATTCAGGCCCTTGTTGCCATCTGATTGATTTGAATAATCCTCGATCAATTCACCTCTCAAGGGCAAAATGAAACCAAATTGTGCTGGTGAAAAATTATCACAATCAATTTCATCCGACTCAACTGCCTCGGCTGTTTCCACTTCGGATTGACTGGTTTCTTCATCCACGACAACTTCTTCGAAAGTACTCTCCTCTTCATTTATACTGGGAGTAGCGGTTTCCGGCTCTTCATCCACGACTGTTTCAGGAGCAGTATTTTCAGAGGATTCTGTATTTTCTTCCTCAGTAACATCTTCTGATTGGGGAGTTTCGGAGCTGCCGGGTAATTGCCGTTCATTTTCTTCAATGATTTGCTTCGGGGCCGGAATAATGAGTACTTCACCTTCCTTCACCGAGAAATCAGCATCAAGCTCATTCCAATCGGCTAGAGTCCTTACTGATATATCATAGAGATTGGCAATGGAATAAGCGGTTTCACCCTTTTGAACCCGATGTCGGAAATAGTTTTCCGTTCTTCCGGTAATATCAATTTCTTGTTCTGATGTTGTTTCTTCACCGACACCCGTCCCTGTTTCATTTGCCGGTGCCCTGTAGGGGAGTAAAAGTACCTTTCCGGGTTGGAGCGACTGGTCGGGGCTGATCTTGTTCAATTCAGCAATAACCAAGGGGTCTTCGTTTGCCCGCCTGGCAACATCATAGAGGGTTTCATCTCTGCGTACCTCTACATATCTGCGATTGTCGAATTGAAAAATACCATCAGGATCAGCCTTGGGCCATCTTTGCAATTCATCAAATGGTACTTTGGGGTCAGGGGTTTTTGTGACATTCTGGCGGATATCTGGAGCACAATTTGCCAGTAAAATCAGACAGGAACCTACAATCAAACTCCGTATCAAATACATTTTTCCGTTATTCTCGCGTAAATCAATTGGTTTTAGGTTTTCGTCTCTAAGCATCCTCAATCCCCTCAATAAGTGGGACAAACCTCACGGCACATACTTCCTTGTATTCTACTTCAGGTTCCGTTTTGTTTACAACTACCAATCTTTGCTGCCATTCACTTTCGACAACAGGTAAAACCATGATACCACCAACCTTCAACTGTTCCATCAATTTTCGAGGTACTTCCTCAGAGGCAGCTGTAACAATTATCCTGTCAAATTCTGCGGCCTCAGGCAATCCAAGGGCACCATCTGAATATATAAAGCTGATATTTTCACGCCTGTATTTTTTCAAAATGAGATTTTTGGCCTTTTGATGAAGGGAACGTATCCGTTCAGTTGTATATACATGTCTGGCCAAATGGGAAAGCACCATGGTCTGGTATCCTGAACCGGTACCCACTTCAAGAACCCGGTGGGTTGATTTCAATTGCAATTCCTGGGTCATCAAACCAACCACAGTGGGTTGGCTAATGGTCTGACCACTTCCTATTGATATGGGAATATCCATGTATGCACGGTGTTTGAATGATGACGGAACAAAGTCCTTTCGATCAACTTTCCGCATTGCTTCAAGAACTGACTTGTCCTCAATTCCTTGGTTTTGAAGAGTATTTATCAATTCTTCCATCAACCAGTCCCTACTTGACCAATGCAATGTCTATTTTACCTAAAAGTTCGTTGTCGGTTAAATCTGCCCGCATCGGAGTAACAGAAATGTAATGATCCAGATTGGCATTGATATCAGTTCCCTCACTGCTCCGGCTTGTTTGCAGACCCCCCTGAATTGATAGCAATTCACCATTTGTAGTGGAATTCACATATCTTGCAGTAAACCTTGAATTCTCTCTTTGACCCTGTCTGACTACCTTTACTCCCTTTACTTCATAGGCACTGCAGGGTGGAAAATTAATATTGAAAAATAATCGATAGTTTTTATTGTCCCAAGGAGCATTATAGTATAGCTGCTTGACAAGGGTCAAGCCATGTTCGACAGAGGCATCAAACGGATTGTTCAAACTTTTGTTTCCCATTCCCATATATTGTGACAAGGCAATGGACTTTATCCCCTGTAGAGAACCCTCCATGGCAGCACCAATGGTCCCGGAATACATGGCATTTTCACCTGAGTTGTTGCCACGATTGACTCCAACCAGAACAAGATCAGGCATTTGATCCATAATCCTGTACAGACCAGCCAATACGCAATCGGCAGGGTATCCTTCCAACTTGTATTTCCTCGGCGCCACCTTGACAATCTCAAAGGTTTTGGAAAAGGAAACACAATGTCCTGTTCCTGATTTTTCGCTGCTTGGTGCAACCACCCATACCTCGCCATCTTCACCGGCAAGTTCATGGGCAAGAGTTTCCAGAATCTTCAGGCCGGGTGCATCAATACCATCATCGTTGGTAAGCAATATCCTCATAAGGGTAAACTCTAATCTTTCTAAAAATTGCTGTTATTGTCCAAATTCACCACTTGGAAGGATTATTTCCGCTCCCCTTAGATAAGGTATCAGTACATCGGGAATTGAAATACCACCATCAGCTTGCTGGTAATTTTCCAATACAGCAATCAAGGCTCTGCCGACAGCAAGGCCCGAACCATTCAGGGTGTGTAC
>WTGT01000024.1 GCA_011523445.1 Paracoccaceae bacterium | reverse complement strand
TTCACCAGGGTTTCTGCCGGTAAGATATCTTGAGTAGTTTTCAATTCCCTTACATACCCCTGCAGCAGTCAGCATTTCCAGGTCAAAATTGGTACGCTGTTCCAACCTTTGTGCTTCCAATAATCTACCAGCCTCGGTCAAATGAGCCAATCTGTGTCGCAACTCCACTTTGATATTCTCTATAGCCTGGAGAATGGTAGGACGAGGAGTTACATAATGTGAATTGGCATAAACCCTTATCTGGTCAAGGTTATCAAACACCTCCCCGGTCAAGGGATCAAATTCCTGTACCGTCTCGACTTCATCACCAAAGAATGACAATCTCCAGGCACGATCCTCATAGTGGGCTGGCCATATTTCGACGATATCACCCCGTACCCTGAAGCAACCCCTTTGAAAAAACGTATCATTACGACGGTATTGTTGCTCCACAAGATTGTTGATAACTTTCCTTTGATCATATTCATGACCAGCAATCAGATCTAGGGACATATCGCTGTAGCTTTCAAATGAGCCAATACCATAAATACAGGATACTGAAGCGACTATGACAACATCATCTTTTTCCAACAGTGCTCTGGTTGCAGAATGTCGCATTCGATCAATATGTTCATTGATCTGTGCTTCCTTTTCAACGTAGGTATCTGTCCTTGGGACATAGGCTTCAGGTTGGTAATAGTCGTAGTAACTGACAAAATATTCAACAGAATTTTCCGGAAAAAAGGACTTGAACTCCCCATAAAGTTGTGCTGCCAAGGTCTTGTTCGGGGCAATTACTATGGCTGGTCTTTGCAAGGTCTCAATGACCTTGACCATGGTAAATGTTTTACCCGTTCCTGTTGCTCCGAGTAGAACCTGGTTCGTTTCACCTTCGACTATGTTCCGGGTTAGTTCCTCAATGGCTTGGGGCTGGTCTCCAGCTGGCTTGAAATCGGAATGGAGGATAAAAGGCTTACCACCTTCCAGCTTGACGTTTTGCCGATATGGATTTTTCGTAAGTGTAAAGATTTCGGAAGTCATGGGTCGATATTATAGGGACTTTGAAGAAAGAGTTAAGAATTTGTAAGAAGAAGGTATAGGGGATTAGGTAGGAGGTTGTGAATAAATGAGTAAAAATTTAGGATAATTGTTGATGTGATTTATTGATTTAGCATAAGGTATTTACTAGATTCAGATTTATTATATGAATTGTGAGATTTCAGGATGGATGTACTAATTTACCAACCTTCCAGGTCAGTAATGCAGTCTGGAACTGCAGGAACCAACAAGTGGGTATTGGAATTTGTCCATAGTTCTCCTCGCAAGAAGGACCCCTTGATGGGATGGACCAGTTCCGCCGACACCCAGTCTCAGGTTAAGCTTGCTTTCGATACGAAAGAGGAAGCCATTGAATATGCCATAAAAAGAAACCTGACCTACAGCGTACAGGACCCCAAGAAAAGAAAACCAGTAATCAGACCCAGAGGTTATGCCGAAAACTTTGCCTTTGAACGCAAAGACACCTGGACCCACTGAACAGAACCCTACGGTTCAGTATTTTAAGTTCTTTTTTACAGATTCCTATCCTCAGCAGATTTACCGATGAACAATAGTGCAAAGGTAGAAAACAGTAATCTGATTACCCCAATACTCCTATGTGGATGCTTGATCATCTGTGTCAGTTTTGCAATCAGGTCTACTTTTGGTGTTTTCCAAATTCCCATTGCTGAGGAGTTTGGATGGCCCAGAATGGACTTTTCCTTTGCCATTGCAATTCAAAATCTAGCTTGGGGAATAGGACAACCATTTTTTGGAGCCCTTGCTGAAAGGATGGGTGATAGAATTGCCATAATCCTTGGAGCAATAATCTATGCCATCGGATTGGTCTTATCGAGTGTAGCCACGACACCGGAGGCCCATCAATTACTGGAGTTTGCCGTTGGTTTGGGTATTGCAGGTACGGGTTTTGGAGTAATTCTGGCTGTTGTAGGAAGGGCCAGTTCAGACAACACCGCTCGATGTCACTTGGTATTGCAACGGCAGCGGGTTCTGGCGGACAAATCATAGGTCCACCGGTAGCGGAATACCTTTTGGGTTTGATGCCATGGCAATCGGTATTTCTGGTATTTGCAGGTGCCATTCTGCTGGTTATGGTAACTCTGCCTGTTTTCAAGAGCGACTACAAGGCAACACCACAGGAGATGGAAGAAACCATTACCGGTATTTTAAAGAAAGCATTTGGTGACCCCTCATTCACACTGATTTTCGTTGGCTTTTTCTCCTGTGGATATCAGTTGGCCTTGATTACGGCACACTTTCCGGCATTTGTGACCGAATTCAGCGAACCTATTGTCAAGGGTGGGTTCATTGATAGTCTCGGTATTTCCACTACCTCATCCTTGGGAGCTGTTACAATTTCCCTGATAGGCCTGGCGAATATCATCGGAACCTTGGGAGCAGGTTGGTTGGGCACGCATTACTCAAGAAAATGGGTATTGACCATAATTTATGCATTAAGGGCAATTTTCACGATTCTATTCTTGATGCTGCCGTTCACGCCCTTCAACATTATCTGGTTCTCCCTTGTAATGGGTTTTTTGTGGCTGGCAACAGTTCCCCTGACCAGCGGTTTAATTGGTCATATCTATGGTTTGCGTTACATGGCAACCTTGTACGGAATCATATTCTTTTCCCATCAACTGGGTGGATTCATCGGTGTATGGTTGGGAGGATTTCTTTATGACCGAACGGGAAACTATGACATGGTTTGGTGGATCGGCGTAGGGGTCGCAACATTTTCAGCCATAGTACATGTCCCCATAAACGAAATTCCACTGGGCCAGAGATTAAGAGCCAGCTGAACTCAAGAATACCTTGGAACCAATTATGAACTCAAATTTTTCTGGTTTTGAACCTTTGAATGAAAAATGTCTTGTATACGGGTTGCAACCTAGCAATTATTCCAATAAATCTATGTTTTTCCTAGGAGGCCCCTTAGCTCAACTGGATAGAGTGGCTGACTTCGAATCAGTAGGTTGGGGGTTCGAGTCCTCCAGGGGCCGCCATGACCAGGAAAAAATCAGAACAACATTGGTCGGAATGTTTGATTGGCCCCTTAGCTCAACTGGATAGAGCGGCTGACTTCTAATCTGCAGGTTCGGGGTTCGAGTCCTCGAGGGGTCGCCAAACAGCAAGCAATCCTTCCAAAATGGTTTTATATGTCAATTCTCTGGAAATAAATATGGAAGTGAAGATTATAAATGGCCGGGGAATCAATGTATCCGATGAGGGTAACAAGGATGGTCCTGCGTTTGTTCTGGCCAATTCTCTTGGGACCGACTTACGTATTTGGGACAGGTTTTTGCGGAATTTTCCCCAGAGATATCGCATTATCAGATTTGATAAGCGAGGTCATGGATTAAGCGATGTTTCGGAAAATGACTTCGGTATTGAAGATCTGGCCTCCGACATAATAGAAATTCTAGAGGACAAGAAAATCAGTGATTGTGTATTTGTAGGTGTATCAATAGGGGGATTGATAGGCCTGCAGGTTGTATTGAATCGACCTGATCTGGTTAAGGCATTTGTTTTTTCAAACTCATCCGCGAAGGTAAGGGATGAAGCATTTTGGAATGATCGGATAAAGATTATTGAGAAAATAGGTCTTGATGCCGTTGGAGATTCTATCCTTGAAAAATGGTTCTCGAAAGGATTCCGAAAAAACAAGGCCGAAGAACTACTGGCGTGGAGGAATATGCTGACAAGAACCCCACAAAGAGGTTATCTGGATTGTTGTCAAGTATTAAAACACACCGATTTGAGGGGGCGGTTGGGAGAAGCGAAAGTGGACACACTGGTTATTAGTGGGTCCGAAGATGGCGCAATACCACCCGAAGAGGTCATTGAAGGCACTAGGGGTTTGCCCAACGA
>WTGT01000034.1 GCA_011523445.1 Paracoccaceae bacterium | reverse complement strand
CTTCGACCCCTTACCACCTTTTCGTAGTACCCTTCATAGTTATCTAAGAGTGAATAGTTATTAATCAAAGCTAGGGATTTTGAGATGAAAGCATCGAACACCGATGATTTCCCCGAGCCATTAGGCCCAACAAGAACAACAAGTCTTGCGTTTTCGGGTATTTCAATAATCTCAAGTTCCGTGAACCGTTTGTAATCTTTCAAATGTATTTTCTTAATTTGCATATAATTATCTTCTTGGATTGGTTTTCCTGAATCATTTAACCCAAGGCAACTTCCTGTAAAAATCCTTCACGTTTTCAAAACAAGTATCAAAATCAGGAAGTGCCCCTATTTCCAATCTTGTACTATCCCAATTCCTTCTTGCCCGATCTTCCAACCCGGGTTCATCCATCGAGATAATCTCAGGATAGATTTTGCGGGAATGACACTTGTTGATGAGTGTTTCATGAATCGCTGCCATTAGTTCCGAATTAATTGCATTTGAATTAAGCAGGAAATCAATATCGTAGACATCCTGCCGTCGGTATTTATCCCGTGGCACCTGTTGCAACAATGCCCGGTACTTCTCAGCGATAACTTCTACAAGGCTGTAGGCGGGTACCTCCATTCCTTCACCAATCCCAAGAATATTGATGTGTTGTGGGAACGGTTCGTTGAAGGAAAGGTCAATTGAGACATTACGGCCTTCCCTCTGTGGGTTGGAGTGCCCTGAGACATACCTGACAACGATTTTCAAGGCAGGAAAAGGAGCTTTCTCAAGGGGATTGTCTCCCCTCGAGGGTGGCTGTACTCTAATATGTCCAATCATTGCCAGGCTGCCAACATAGCCAAGTTCGGCAATCACAGCTGGAAAAACATTGTTCAGGGCTTTTTTAATCTGTTTATCACTATCCCTTTTCGGTCCAAAACCAGCCGTAAAATCCATGTCCGTGGTCATTCTTGGACTGTTGTAAACCAACCCCAGCAACAAACCACCCTTGAGATACATGGGGTAGGGTGAAAAGATTCTGGCTATAGCCGCAAGAATAACATGGGTTGCTTGCCTTCTCCGGTGCTCCAAGACACTGGACCTGCCTTCCTCGACCCAGGCATCGACATCAACAAACAGTGGTACTGGATTAGACATTGAGTGATATCATCCATTTCTCCGACCATTTCGGAATATAGGGGCGTTTTGGATCAAGCTTGCTGGAACCACCACGTTGGGCACAAACCTGCCAAGCGTCCAGGGCAGGATGCTTGACTCCAAGACGTTCTTCTATGATATGGCCGGCACGGCATTTGGTTAAAGAACTTGCATCATTTACGGCTTCTATTATTGTATCCATATAGGAATGGGCATGTTCATCCCAAACCTCTAGGACATGTGCCATACCTCCACAGAGGGCCGGTTGCTGCAACATGTCAAGGAATGTTTGCCCGATGGTTGATACCCTCGCAAATCCGTTATTGTCCTTCAGTGCCTTGCCAGGATCTCGGGTTTGGCGAAGCTGGATCGGTCTACCACGGACTTGTGTGGGATGGGCAATGTTAGTCAGGCGAAAGGGGCCAGGCCATGGAGAGGTGGGGCGTTCTTCCCAGTAAACCTCCTCCTCTTCTCTTTTCATTATATCGGCAATCATGGTCTGAACGGTTTTGTTATCGGGACGCGAGATCATGAGATTATGGGACCTGCGGTCAGTTAGGCCCCATCTCTCCATTGCTGCAAGATGTGATATATGGCAGAATCGGTCAAGAAGGCAAACAATGTCATCTGCAGGCATATCATCAACATCTAGCACACGATATTGTGTTATGTAATCCTTGTCATAGGCTATGGCTCCAGCCTTGACCAAGCTGGACCTCACCCGATGGTGGTAGATTGAGCCTGGAATTGTACGTTCTCTGACATGATAGGCTTTCCTGATCAAGGCATAGAGATCCCAAGCCGTTAGGACAGGTACATATCTCTGTTCCAACAGATCCGCTACCTGTCCAGGCACACCCCATAATCGTCGATTACTTATCATGATTCTTTTTTCCTAATATATACTAGATACTCCTTAGGAGTATTTAGTATATTATTGATGTCTATATATATGTCCTAAGGACATATATATAGACATTTGATTAATTACAATCCTTAAACTAAAATAATTTCTTCATTCATCTGATTTGCGATGGTTACATTTTTCGCACAACAATCTGGCAATTCTCAGCAATGGTTTCTTGCAATTTTTGCATTTACCTCTCTGCCGCTCATATGCCTCCAGTATCATGGCATCAGAGAATTTGCGAATGTTGAGATGTTTTTTATCCCTTGTCTATCATAAAGGCTAAATGTTGGTTTTTTTATAGTCAATAAATTGACTATCCCGGGGGATTCTAACAAATCCTGGTCTGGTTGGCCAAACCTTTTCTGCGGGTGGTAAGTCCCGTGTCAAACACAAACAATTATCATCCTTAAAAATAGCGCTCGCCCCATCTAATTCCCAAACAACAAATTAATGACTCATAACCTGAATAGAATTAATCCGTAAGTATAGGAAAGAATTGTGTGCCCTATCGGTGATTAATTTGTTGTTTTGGTATAAGACGGTATTTTACTCAAACCCATACTAATTTTTTTGGAATTAAATTGCATTTTTTATCCGTGGCTGTGAGAAAATGAGTGGATTCAGGATACCTGAACGGGGTTCAGTTGACAAAAACTCCTCTCTGTCTTTCCAACTTGACAGCAGGGTTTATAATGGATTTAAGGGTGATACTGTCGCTTCAGCCTTGTTGGCATCGGGTGAAAAGGTTTTTGGAAGAAGTTTCAAGCTTCATCGCCCCAGGGGTATCTGGGGTATGGGCAATGAAGAGCCTAATGTTTTTTTGGATGTTACCCGTAATGGCAAAACAACCCCCAACCTCAGAGCAACGTTGATACCATTAACGGACAACCTTTTGCTTAAATCCTCAAATTCATGGCCCGACGCTCGCAAGGATTGGCTAGGAGCATTGGATTTGCTGCGAAAATTCGTTCCACCAGGGTTTTACTATAAAACATTTATCCAACCCAATTGGCTGTTTTGGGAACCATTGATCAGAAGATTGGCAGGAATTGGACATCTTGATCCGGAAAATTACCCGGCACACATGCCAGTTAAAATCACCCATAGCTGTCCCTTGCTGATCGTGGGTGGTGGTGCCGCCGGATTGGCAGCTGCCGAAGCTGCAGCAGATGATGGAATTCCGGTCTGGTTGATTGATGATGGCGAGGAATTGGGAGGTTCTCTGCAGTGGAGAGGAAACACTCCTTTTGAGATGCCCTGGCGAGAATGGGTTGACAAGGTCAGTTTGAAGGTTTTGTCTGCCGGTGGCAGAATTCTAAACAATACTGTTGTCTGGGGTGTATTTGATCACCACCATTATGCCGCTTGGGAAAAAAGACCGGATGGTCCTGATCGCTTATGGCGATTGCAATCAGAAAAAGTGATTTTGGCCACAGGTGCCATTGAACGCCCCTTATGGTTTGCCAATAACGATCTGCCCGGAATCATGTCTGCCGAAGCAGCCTACCATTATCTGGAAAAATTTGGTGTGGTGGCCGGGAAAAAAATTGTCATAGCGACAGGCAACGATTACTCGTACATCCTGGCAGGGAAATTGGTAGAAGCTGGTTCAAGCGTTACCTTGCTCGATGCCAGGGATGATCCCCAGGAGATACCACACGAAGGTGTGGATTTACTGACCAACGAACAGGTACTGGAAACTCAGGGGTCAAAACAGGTTGAGCTCATCAAGACCGCCACTCGAAATTTCGAAGCAGATACTCTTCTGGTATCGGGTGGATTTACACCTTCTGTACACTTGTGGATGCAGGCAGGAGGAAAATTGAAATGGGATTCCAAGTCTGATTCCCTGATTGCAGAGAACAATCTTACTCATATTACAACTGCGGGTG
>WTGT01000012.1 GCA_011523445.1 Paracoccaceae bacterium | reverse complement strand
CTTGATCATAATCTATCCTTTCCACGGAATGGTAGGAACGCAACATTCCCTGATTGAACAGGAAACCAAGTGCCAGATATTCCGGATAATCACCGATAGTCATTACGGTAACTATTTCAGTTGAATTCAAGAATATTGTCAGTGGCTTTTCTTCTACGACTTTAATTTTTTCGGGCAGGCCCTCATGGGAAAGCCCCTTGACACTTCTTGTCAACTCAGGATTCTTGGGATCCGGACAGATCAAATAATTTCTGTTCCACTTGGATTCTGCCATAATTCTCGAATGTACCTGAATTTGCTAGTATTTATTTGCTCTTGGGTCAGCGATTATACCTGAAAAAGCCATCCTGTTTGGGAATAAATCTATAATCCATTGCAAATAACCGAAAGGGTTGGAATTATAAACTCAGATCTGGAAAAAATGATATTGCCTTAAAGCAATAACCATACATCAACCAATAATATATTGGTACAATCTTTAATCGCTTAATTCTTGAACATGTCTAGCATTTAATTATTGGTTAATTGTGTCGTAAATCAATATGGTCATTTTGTTAGCCTGAATGTTGAATTGAGAATTAGTGATATGGCGGGTAATAGATATAATGCCGAACAGGCTGAACTTCTGGCCATCAAGGTTTTGGAATGGATTGCAACCAATCCAACCCTTTTTGCAACTTTCCTGAACATGACAGGCAGTACCAGAGAATCGATAACGGAAAACTATGGGAATAGTGAATTCCTGGCATCTGTAATAGATTTTTTGCTTATGCAGAAGGATGTATTAATTCTGGAATGTTGCCAATATGTATCCGTTTCACCCGACGACCCGATGAAAGCCAGAAGAGCCTTGCCCGGAGGAGAGGAATTTAACTGGACATGACAAGTCGCAAGCGGTTCAAGGGTATAATTTTCGACAAGGATGGCACCCTCTTTGATTTTCAAAGTACCTGGTCTCCCATGATGGTAAACCTTTTGAATGTTCTTTGTAGAGGTGACAGGGAATGTTCTAGACAAAAAGGCTACTTGCTGGGTTTTGACTTTGACAAGGAATTATATCTGCCTGAAAGCGCATTTATTGCTGGAACCCCAAAACAGTTTGTTGAACAATTACTTGCCCAATTCAAAGGGTGGTCGGAAGTGGAATTAATTCGGTTATTGAACGAAATTACCGAAACTACGGAACAAGTTGAGGTGGTGCCCCTTGAACCTTTCCTGACAAAATTGCAAAAGGCTAGCTATGCTCTTGGGGTAGCCACCAATGACAGTGAGGAGGATGCCAGAAGGCAACTCGGAGAAAAGGGCATTTTGAAATATTTCGATTTTCTTGCCGGTTTCAACAGCGGTTATGGATCCAAACCTGACCCGGACATGCTCTTGGCCTTTTGTCAACAATCACGGATTCATCCTGCGGAAACCGTCATGGTCGGAGATAGCAAAAGCGATCTTGTTGCAGGAAAAAGAGCTGGCATGTTTACCGTGGCGGTATTGTCTGGTGTTGCTAAATCCGAAGACCTCGCACAGCATGCAAATTTGATTATTCAGGATATCGGTGAACTATGGGATGCATTAGGTGGTGAGTGTATTTTTTTTGCTTGATGAATGACTCCTCCCAAACCAATTGAATTTTAATGGCTTTTGGTGTTTTTCTTTGTAACGAATCAAATCTGAATTTTCAGAAAACATATTTTTCCGCAGGAGTAAATCGGGGAGGTTTCCATGCCTAACAGGAGAAGAGGAAGAAGCGGCGGAAGGTCGGCAAATATTCATCTTCGCAGTACCAAGCTATTTGATCAGATGCCTTGGCGAATTCCCTATAACCCCGATAAGCCCACCGAACCCCTAGATGAAGAGGGAATTCTAGGTATCCACGAAACTGCACTCCAGATAATGGAAAATATCGGAATCGAGTTTTTGAATGAAGAATCCAGGACCATTTTCAAAGAGGCAGGATGCAAGGTTGAGGGAACCAATGTAAGACTGGGACGGGACTTTGTCATGGAAATGATAAAGCACTGTCCAGAAGAGTTTACCATTACCCCCAGGAATCCTGATCGTGAATTGATCGTGGGTGGTAAGCACATGCTCTTTGGCTGTGTTTCCTCCCCACCAAATACCTGGGATTTGGAAAATGGCAAGCAGGTGGGAAATCAGGAATATTTTCGCAATTTTCTCAAGTTGACCCAATATTTCAATTGCATTCATTTTGTTTGTGGATATCCGGTTGAACCGGTGGATATACATCCCTCGATACGGCATCTTGATTGTTTGTACGATAAACTCACAATGACGGATAAGGTAGCACATGCCTATTCATTGGGGCCTGAAAGGGTAGAGGATGTGATGGAAATGGTCAGGATTGCTGGCGGTCTGACCCATGAGGAGTTTGATGAAAAACCCAGAATGTTTACCAACATCAATTCAACTTCTCCCCTCAAGCATGATTGGCCGATGATTGATGGATCCATGCGTTTGGCCAGAAGGGGTCAACCGGTGATTGTTTCCCCCTTTACCTTGGCAGGGGCGATGGCACCTGTGAGCATGGCTGGTGCTGTGGCATTATCCATGGCCGAAGGATTGGCAGCAATTGCCCTATTGGAATACATCAATCCCGGAACACCTATTGTTTTTGGTACCTTTACCTCCAATGTTGATCTTCGTTCGGGGGCTCCAGCCTTCGGTACACCAGAATATGTAAGGGCTACCCAGATGACAGGGCAAATGTGTCGATTTTATGGGTTGCCATTGCGGGCAAGCAATGCATGCGCAGCCAATGTTCCGGATGGTCAGGCCATGTGGGAAAGCATGAATTCCATGTGGTCGGCGGTCCAGTCCCAGGTGAATATGGTTTATCATTCTGCAGGATGGCTTGAAGGAGGTTTGATTTCCAGCCCGGAAAAGTTTATCATGGATTGTGAAACCCTTCAGCATTTTCAACGCTACTTTGAGAAGACGGTTTATGGAACCGAGGAAAAGGATTTGGCTTTGGAAGCCATTTCCGAGGTTGGTTCCAGTGGACATTTTTTTGGGGCTAAACATACACAGGAAAGGTACACAACCGCATTTTATGAGCCATTCCTCAGCAATTGGCAAAATTATGAGGCTTTTGAACTCGGCGGTGGAGAATGGACAGCTGAAAGAGCCCATAAACTGTATAAACAAATCTTGGTTGATTTTGAACCGCCTGCCATTGATTCTGCCATCAAGGAAGAACTGACCGAATTCGTGGAGAGAAGGAAGGCTGAGGGCGGGGCTCCAACCGATTTCTGATTGTTTGCAAGGATTGGTGGAATCAATCACACCTTTCTTGCGAACAAGATACTACTGTCTTGCCCACTGTCTCCCAGGCAATTCACTTGTCTGGGGAAGCATTATTCCAGTTGGGATATTGAATGGTGGAGAATTTGGCGAAAGGTGATTAAAACTTCAAATCGCCAAATTTTTTCTTGAATTTGGAAACTCTGCCCCCCGTATCCATGAGGTGGGTACCACCACCGGTCCAGGCCGGATGGACGGTTGGATCTATGTCCAATTGCAGAACATCGCCTTCAGAACCGTAGGTTGATTGCATTTCCAACTCATCGCCATTGGTCATTTTGACGGTGATTTTATGGTAATCGGGATGAATGTCCTTTTTCATGTTCCTGACTCCTTATGATGTTTCTCTTTTGGGCCGATAATTGGTCTTTTCAGCAATCCTTGCTGCCTTGCCCCTGCGATTTCTCAAATAATACAATTTGGCCCGACGAACCTTGCCCCTGCGGACAACGGTAATCGAGTCGATATTGGTAGAATGAAGCGGGAATACCCTTTCCACACCTTCTCCAAAGGAAATTTTCCTTACGGTAAAGGTGCCATCAATCCCATTACCTCCCTTGCGGGCAATACAAACACCCTCATAGTTTTGCACACGGGTTCTGTTACCTTCGGTAACCTTGAATCCGACTCTGACAGTATCACCGGCCTTGAAATCAGGTATGTCTTTTTTCTGTTTCAATGCTTCCAGTTGGCGATCATTAAATTTTGCAATCAAATCCATGGTTTTATCCTTCCAGTTTGTACTTAATTCTTGGCCCTGTCATAATTCATCAAATGTTGGTTTCGGCCTTTTGTTCACAATATTTTTGCCAAAGATCCGGCCTTCTGAGCTTGGTTAGTTCTTCAGCTTTTGACTTTCTCCATTGCGCAATATTTTCATGGTGTCCAGTTAACAGTATTTCAGGAACCGAAAGGCCATTCCATACCCTCGGTCGGGTGTAATGTGGATGTTCCAATAAACCGCATATAAATGATTCATTTTCGGTTGATTCAAAATTTCCCAAAACATTCGGTATAAGTCTCACAGTGGCTTCAATCAAGGCCTGAGCTGCAATTTCCCCACCAGAAAGCACAAAATCTCCCATGGAAATCTCTTCCGTTCCGGTTGCCTGAAAAAATCGTTCATCCACACCTTCATAACGACCACAAATTAATGTTATCCCCTTGCAGGTCGACCATTTCTTTGCTGTAGGCTGGTCAAACAACTTTCCCCTGGGTGATAGAAATACAACTGGCCATGAATCAGGCTTCTCATCTATCGTGTCCTGCGTAGATTGTAGGGCGGATGCTAATATATCCGGTTTGATAACCATGCCCGGCCCACCTCCAATTGGTGTGTCATCAACTGACCTGTGCACTCCAGCACCAAATTCCCTCAAGTCAACGGTTTCAAGATTCCAGGATTTACCCAAGGACTTGCCCACTAGGGAACTACCCAGGACTCCGGGGAAAACCTCGGGAAATAGTGTGATTACCTTTGCCGTCCACATAATGATCTCACCCAACGACGATATGACCACAATTGTAATTAGAGATAGTTTTCAACATTTTCCACAACCAAATAACCGAGAGGAATTTCAACCGACACAACGTTTTCCTTGGTAAAGGGGATTAAAACCTTGTTGCCGGAATCTTCCAGGAAAAGCTCCATCAGGTCACCGGCTCCAAAATTGTTCATTGAACTCACATGTCCAATGAACTTGCCCTCGGAATCCATGGCCCGCAAGTTCTGTAAATCTGAATAATAGTACTCGTTGTCTTCCAACTCTGGAAACTCTTCCCGGTTGGCGAACAATTTTGTACCCTTCAATTGGGCTGCCTGCTCACGTGAATTGACCCCATGTATCACAGCTATGAACTCTTCTCCAACCTCGATTAGCCGTTCGAGTCGATAGATTGTACTCCCACTTTCAGAATAGAGGCATGAAAAAGACGCAATGTTTCTGGGATCAAGGCAAAAACTTCGCAATTTTATATTGCCTTTCGTACCATATGGTTGTCCCAACACACCAACCCAAACCAGTTGACGGTTTTCAAGGGCAGAGGTTTGTGAATTTTGAACATCCAACATTGTCGAATTCCAGTCTTCCGAAAGTACTAACCAACCTTTAGAGGGTGATTAGGAGGACGCAGTTTCCTGTGCCTGTTTTCGAGGTATGGCCTTTTGAGGATTATTTCTTGTCTTGGGTTCCAATACACCCTTGGCCTCAAGAAAACGGCTGATACGATCGGTGGGGATAGCTCCCTGACTCATCCAATGCTGGATTCGTTCAACATCCATCTTTACCCGATTGGGATCGTCCTTGTTCAAAAGTGGGTTATATGTACCCAGTTTTTCAATAAAACGTCCGTCCCTCGGCATTCTGGAATCTGCAGCGACGATACTGTAAAAGGGTCGCTTTTTGGATCCCCTGCGGGACAACCTGATTTTCATTGCCATAATGATAACTCCTTAATCTTTCTCAATGATGGTGTTTTTACGGTGTAACTTGTGGTGTTGAATAACTTCCTTGATAATGAATTGTATTAGTTTTTTGGCGAACTCGGGATCCAGATCTGCATTCCTTGCCAGTTGCTCCAACCGTGCAATCAGCTTTTTTTCCCTTTTCGGATCGGAAGGTGGGAGATTATTCCAGGCTTTGAGAATACCCACTTTCTGGGTATGTTTGAATCTTTCCCCAAGGGTATAGATCAGGACAGCATCCAACCGGTCGATGGATTCTCTGTGCTCTCTTAGTTCTTTCTCAACTTGTTCTTCTTGCATGGTAAAAGTATTCCAATTATCAGTAATTCCAAATGACGTTAACGGAAACCGCGTCTCGGCAATCCAGGCAGATTTCCCAACTGATTCATCATGTCAGGTGGAAGGCTGTTCAAATCGGGCATATTACTCCCGTCATTTCCGGCAGGCTTTCCCTGCATGCTGCGTATCATTTCCTTCACCCTGCCACTCTTGGACATTTGTTTGCCCAATTTGGCAGTTGTTTGATGCATTTTCAGAAGTTGGTTTACATCTGAAACGGCAAGTCCCGAACCCGCTGCAATCCGCTTCTTTCTGTTGGCCTGAATGATTTTTGGGTTAGCTCTTTCCTTGCGGGTCATGGAGTTGATCAAGGCAATGTTTTTCTTGATCATGGCCTCATTTTGCTTGATTTGGGCATTGGCTTTACCCATGCCCGGAATCATTGATGCAAACTCCTGCAGTCCACCCATATTCAACAATGAAGAGTACTGGCTACGGAGATCATTCATGCTCAAGCGACCAGCTGCAAACCTTCTGACGGTTCGATTCATTTGCTCTTCTTCGAAAACCTGTGAGGCCTTTTCCACGAGGCTTACAATATCACCCATCCCCAGTATTCGACCAGCGATTCTCTGGGGATCAAATACTGAAAAATCTTCCAGCTTTTCACCTGTACCCATGAATTTGATCGGCTTTTGAGTAACGGCCCTCATGCTGAATGCGGCACCACCTCTGCCATCACCATCCATTCGTGTCAGAACAACTCCACTGACACCAATCTTGGTGTCGAATTCCCTGGCTATGTTGACGGCATCCTGCCCGGTTAATCCATCAACAACCAACAGGGTTTCCTTGGGTTTGGAAATGTTTCTTACGGCAACGACCTCATCCATCAGCTCTTCATCAATGTGGAGTCGACCGGCAGTATCAAGCAAAACGACATCAAATCCATTGGTCCTGGCCATGAATGTAGCTCTGGAAGCAATTTGAGTAGCGTCCTGGTCAGGAACGATTGGCAGGGTTTCGATTTCAGCCTGTTCGCCCAGAATGGCCAGTTGTTCCATGGCAGCCGGCCTTCTCGTATCGAGTGAGGCCATCAGAACCTTCTTTTTCTGTGTTTCCTTGAGGTGTTTGGCAAGTTTGGCAGTGGAGGTGGTCTTACCCGAACCTTGGAGCCCCACAACAAGAACGGTGGCTGGAGGTGAGGCTATATTAAGTTGCCCGTCTCCGGAGCCCTCCCCGGACAGGATTCTAACCAATTCATCGTGTACGATTTTTACAACAAGTTGACCGGGTGTGATCGAGCCCAGCACTGCTTGGCCCGTGGCCTTGCGATGGAGGGTACGCATAAAGGATTTGATGACCGGGAGCGAGACATCGGCTTCCAGCAATGAAATTCGAATTTCCCGCAGGGCACTGGTTACATCCTGCTCACTCAGGGTACCCTTTTTGTTAAGACCCTGGAATACGGATGAGAAACTGCCTGACAATGTTTCAAACATTGTAACTATCCCTTATCTACAAACTCAAATTTTCTACCAACGACAAACGCACCCGCGGGCGAAACTCGCTGACGGGTGGCGATTCTGGATGTTACCTCGAACCGAAAAAACTACAACTACTGAGGTGTTGCCCATATATAGGAACATTCCAATATGAAATCAAACCCTGTAAACCAAAATTAAGTTGCATAGCCATTTTTGATTCCCATGGGATGTATACAATTTGCAGATTCAATTAATGGGGATACAATTGGATAGAAGTTTCGAAATAAGTATCAATGATTAATTTAACGGAACAGTCAAAGGGTCACATCTTAATGCTGGCTTTTTCTTTCGGGATCGCCGGTTCGTTCAGTCTCGGTGGCATGGTTGCCAACATCATCGATCCCTTTTCCTTGACTGCATCAAGATTTTTTCTTGCGACAATCCTGATCGGGATAATGGTCTATTTCGGCACGAATCTTAAATGGGAATACATGCAGGGAGCCTGGCGATATTTTGTCGCGGGTGGTCTCATGTCCCTGTACTTTGTACTCATGTTTATTGCCTTACAAACGACTTCGGCGGTATCAACAAGTACCGTATTTACATTAACCCCCTTGCTTTCGGGCTTTTTCGGCTGGATACTTCTTCGACAAAAAATGACAGGACGCATGGCTTTTGCACTTGGAATAGGTGCCGTTGGGGCTGTTTGGGTCATTTTCAGGGCAGACATCCAAGCCATTTTACAGTTCAAGGTTGGACAAGGAGAGATCATATTTTTCTTCGGATGTCTTGCACATGCCTTTTATACCCCCTTTCTTCGATATGCCAATAGAGGTGAGCCAGCCCAAGTATTTGTTTTGGGCATGGTAACAACCGGAACATTATTTCTTTTGGTCTTTGGATGGAATGACATAAGAGCTACAGACTGGCAGGAATTGCCATCAATTGTCTGGATCACCATAGTTTACATAACCTTGATAGCAACCCTTCTGACTTTCTTTGCAATCAGTTATGCATCCATGCGTCTGCCTTCGGCCAAGGTCATGGCCTATACCTATCTGACCCCTTCCTGGGTTATTATTTGGGAATTTGCTCTGGGCAGGGGTTTACCTTCCCTGCCAATATTACTTGGAGTGGCAACGACAATTATTGCCCTACTGTTGTTGCTCAGGAATGATGAAATTCGGGTTTAAATCAATCCCAGGCACCATTTCATGATTGATTTCTGGACATGAAGACGATTTTCCGCCTCGTCTAGTACGACCGAATTAGGCCCATCAAGAACTTCGGAAGTCACTTCCTCTTCCCGATGAGCCGGCAAGCAATGCATAAACACAACATCGGGTTTGGCAAATGACAGCAACTCCTTGTTAACCTGGAATGCATTCAATTTTTGCTTATAGTCCTGATCAGCTTCCTCATGCATTGAAATCCAAGCATCGGTAACAATCAAATCGGCATCCTTGACACAATTGAAAGGGTTCCTGTCAATGACAAATGCACTACCTCTTGAAGTTGCAAAAGAGACCGCTTTCTGATCCGGGTCAAATCTTTCAGGTCCACAAAATACGAAATTGAAACCAAATTGACCGGCTGCGTGAAGGAATGAATTGCAGACATTGTTACCTGTACCAACCCACACAACCGTTTTACCCTTGATCGGGCCTGCCTTTTCTTCAAAGGTCATAACATCGGCCATGATCTGGCAGGGATGGCTGTAATCCGTCAAGCCATTGATCACAGGTACCGATGCATGTTCAACCATTTCCCTGATGACCTTGTCGGCATATGTCCTGATCATGATGAGGTCTACATACCGTGACAACATCAAGGCAGTGTCCTTGACCGATTCCCCTCTGGATCTATGCAGGTCAGTGCTGGCAAGAACGATGGATTGACCTCCCATTTGACGAACACCCACATCAAATGACAAACGGGTTCTGGTCGAATGTTTCTCGAATATCAGAGCAACAACAAAATCGGACAAAGGTGTTCCAGCATCCAGGACTCCCCTCGTTTTGCCATTACGCTCCATTTTTACCTTTCGGGCATCCTCCAGGATCAATCTGAGATCCTTGGCTGAAACCTCACACAATTCCAGAAAATCAGGCATGGCAATTTTCCTTTAGACTGGTTGCGGCTTTTTCCAACCTTGTTATCATTTGCACGAGTTCTTCCTCGACAATGATGAGCGGTGGAAGTATTCTGATTACGTTATCACCACCCGGTACGGTCAACAAATGCTGGTCATAGCAGGAATTGACAACATCCATATTGTTAACCTTGCATTTCAGTCCCAACATAAGGCCCTCGCCTCGAACCTCCTCAAAAATATCAGGATAGATAGCGATAACCGATTCAATTTGCTGTCTAAGCCAACGGGCAGATTGTCTGACATTTTCCAAAAAGGTTTCATCGGCAATTATACTCAAAACCCTACACCCCACCGCACAGGCCAAAGGGTTGCCGCCATATGTCGAGCCATGAGTACCCGCAGTCATGCCTTGGGCAGTTTTTTCGGTCGCAAGGCAGGCACCAAGGGGGAAACCACCTCCAATACCTTTTGCAATGGCCATGATATCCGGGGTTATACCCGCCCATTCATGAGCAAACAATTTGCCGGTCCTGCCCATCCCGCATTGTATTTCGTCAAGCGCAAGGAGTATCCCTTCTTCATCGCAAAGCCACCTCAGTTCCCTCAAGAAACTGTCAGGTAGGGGTATGATACCCCCTTCTCCCAAAATAGGTTCGACCAGTATACCGGCTGTTTTCTCGGTCAAGGCTTCTCTGATCCTGGTAATATCGGCAGGTTCAACCTGAACAAAACCCGGTAACAAGGGTCCAAATCCCTTGGTCAGCTTGTCACTTCCTGCTGCAGAAATCATACCCAGTGTTCGGCCATGAAAGGAATTGTTGAAAGTGATTATTTCATTTCGTTCCGGATGACCTTGCTGGTCCCAATACTTTCGTATGACCTTGACAGTGCATTCAACAGCTTCAGCTCCGCTATTGGTAAAGAATACCGTATCTGCAAAGGTGTTTTCCACCAGCAGGGATGCAAGTTCCTCCTGTTTGGGGATCCTGTAGAGATTTGAGGTATGCCAAACCTTATTGGCTTGGTCAATCAGGGCTTCAACCAATATTGGATTGCTGTGCCCCAGCGCATTTACGGCAATACCGGCTCCAGCATCCAGGTATTTGTTTCCATCAGTTCCATAAAGCCAACAGCCATCTCCCTTTTCAAAACCCATGGAGGTTCGGGCATAAGTTGGCATCACCGCGTCAATCATCATTCCGTTCCATATCAAGTTGTTGGACCCTTTGATATATGAACCCGCCGGACAATTTAAACCAACCATTATTACAAACCGGACAGGTAATTTATTAGTTGCAGTAAATATAATTGGGTTTGAGGCTTTTCAGTTACCGGATGATTCACAACCTGATCAAACTTGAAAAATTTGTACCAAGCCATATTTTTTGTTTTGGCAGTAACTGCTCTAACCAGCAATGTAAAGTGATTTAGTCTAATCGGGGGAGGAAATTTATGGTGGCTTGGACTACTCAACAGGTCAATAAAGCCGTAAATATGTGGAAGGAAGGTAAGACCGCTACCGAAATATCCAATAAAATTTCCAAGTCTCGCAATGCAGTAATCGGCAAATTAAACCGCTTGGGTGTAAAAAAACCCAATTCAAATGCGACAAATGAGACAAGCCTCGATAAGGAAGAGAATAAAGCTACCCGAGACAAGATTGACAAACAGTTGAATGGTCAATCAACTGGGGATACGCAGCCAACCCAGTTGGAAGATCGAAGGCTCTCCCTGTTGTATTTGAATGAAAAAACCTGCCGATGGCCCATCGGGGATCCCTCGACCAAGAATTTCTGGTTTTGTGGCAAACCAACCCTATTGAACAAGGGGTATTGTGCCCAGCACAGCGAACTGGCTTTCCAACCCAACCCTGTCAAGAAAGAGAAATCGGAACTCCAGGCCAGAGTAATTAGCCGACCTTACACCCTGACACCAAAGAAGTAATTTCAATAATTCAATATTTTGCAAACATAAACCGTTTAGTTTGCTTTCGGGTCCAGTAATCTTCGGGCAATAACATTAGCCTGGATTTCAGCTGCCCCTTCGAAGATGTTCAAGATTCTAGCATCACAAAGAATTCTACTGATGTCAAATTCCATTGCGAAGCCGTTACCACCATGGATTTGAACGCCATTATCGGCTGCTGCCCAAGCCACTCTCGCACCAAGAAGCTTGGCCATGCCTGCTTCAAGGTCACATCTACGACCCCGGTCTTTCTGACGGGCTGAATAATAGGTAAGTTGACGAGCCATCATTATTTCAACGGCCATTATGGCCAGTTTCGAACCTACCCTCGCAAAATTGACTATCGGCTTGCCAAACTGGTACCGTTCCAACGCATACTTCAGGGAAGCATCAAGAGCAGATTGGGCAACTCCTATGGCTCTGGCTGCAGTCTGGATTCGGGCTGATTCAAAGGTTTCCATGAGTTGCTTGAATCCCAAACCCTCCTGACCACCTAGGAGATTGGAAACCGGTACAGGAAAATCGGAGAAGGACAATTCATATTCCTTCATTCCCCGATACCCGATAACATCAATTTCTGTTCCCGTGATACCTTGATCCGGAAAGGGGTCATCATCGGTACCGGCGGTTTTTTCAGCCAGCATCATGGACAATCCCCGATAATTACTCGATTCAGGATCGGTTCTGACCAGCAAGGTCATCAAGTTGGCTCTGCCGGCATGGGTAATCCAGGTTTTGTTACCTGTTATCCGATAATTGTCACCATCTTTTTTCCCCTTGGTGATAAGCGATCCAAGATCTGAACCGGAACCGGGTTCAGTAAAAACCGCTGTGGGTTTGACTTCACCACTCGCAATAAGGGGTAGCCACTTGTCCTTTTGTTCATCTGTACCCCCCTTGCTAATCAACTCAGAGGCAATTTCACATCTGGTAGCAAGAGAACCAACCCCCAAAAACCCCCTTGACAGCTCTTCCGAGACGACACACATCCCTATTTTGGGAAGCTCGGAACCACCGTAATCTCCCGAGATTGTCAGTCCAAAAACTCCCAATTCGGCCAATTCATCTACCAACTCCATCGGAATTAGCGAATTGTCCAGATGCCATTGTTGGGCATGGGGGGCAACTTTCTCCATGACAAAGCGTGAGAACTGATCCCTGATAAATTCAACATCCTCATCCTGACCAGTATTGCCATAACTGGCTACCCCCAACTGATTCTGCATCAATTCAACTAGGCGATTTCTGGCTACCGGGGAATTGCCATGGGATGATAATTGCTGCCAGCCTTCACTTTTGGTCCAGCTAAAATCCTGGACAATTTGTGAAATCCTTGCGATTTCACCCTGATTCATGGGTATTCCACCTTCCAACTGACTCAGATATTCCCCAAACCCGATTTGTAGCAGAAGGGCATTCAGTTCATCAAACTCGCCATTCGCTTCTAGGGATTGCCCCCAGAAATATAATTGCTTGAGAGCCTCGACATATGTTGCCACCCAGGAAAAAGAATGAACTTCATATTGACCTTCTTCAAGCTTGGCCTGAGAAACCTTGCCATCAACAACGACACTTTGTTGCAGTTCCTTTGTTAAATTGGCCAACATGGAATCAAGGTCATTGATGGCACTCAAGGCTGAATTAAGTAGATTAGGAAGCAAAATGGTGTCTATTGATCTGGTATTGGTCATTGTTGGAAATTGCTTAGATTGAAAATTTGTTAGAGTTGTCGTAATTGGTTTTGTTCAAAGACTGGTCGAAACAACCCATGAACAGGTAGCAAATGGAATTTGGTTTATCAGAAATCAACATTTTACAATTGTTTGTTTTGGTTTTTGTCCCCTTTTTTGGTGGATTTATCAAAGGGGTAACCGGGTTTGGATTCCCCATGATCATGATCAGTGGTCTGGGGGTAGTTTTCGATCCCGAATTAGCGGTATCCTTTCTGTTGTTTGCCCTTTTGGTAGTCAATGCCCTGCAAATGTTCCAGTTCAAGATGGACCTTATCCTTAAGGCATTTGCAAGATATTTTCGTATAACGGTTACCTTATGCCTTTGCCTCTTTGTTTCTTCTCCTTTGGTATTGGCCTTGAGCAAATCGTTACTGTTTTTGATTCTGGGTCTACCTATAACGGTTATTGCCTTACTGCAGCTTAGGGGCTGGAAAATGAGACTCCCGGAGAACTATCAGAAGCCGGGAGAGTACATTGCAGGTATGATAGCTGGGTTTGGAGGTGGTTTTGCTGGAGTGTGGGCTCCGTTGGTTGTGACCTACCTTTTGTCCCTGGACATTGGCAAAAGGGAAAACATACTTGCACAGGGTGTTATCTACAGCGCAGGTTCGGTTATTCTGATCATTGCCCATTTCAATACGGAAGTCTTGAATTATCAAACAATCCCCATGTCCCTGTTATTGATCATTCCCTCCATTTTAGGGCTGTTTTTTGGAATTAAAGTTCAGAACAGGCTTGATTCAGACAGGTTCAGACAATGCGTTCAGGTAATATTGGTAATCGCTGGACTCAATCTGATTGTGCGTGGATTGTGGTGAAACACTAGTTCAGAGAACAATTTCCAGAACTTCACTGTCAACGAATTCCTCAAATTGCTTGAAGTTTGCCTGAAATTTTGCTTTCAGCGTCTCGGCCACCCTGTCATATTCATCTGGATTTTCCCAGGTATTCCGGGGGTTAAGCAATTGATCAGGGATATTATCGATCCTTAGAGGAACTTCAAACCCGAAAACAGGATCCTTCCGAACCGAATTATGATCAATTTCACTATTTAGAACTGCCGTCAGTATTGTTCGGGTATGCTTGATGGATATCCTCTTTCCAATCCCGTATCTGCCACCGGTCCATCCCGTATTTACCAACCAGCACCTGACCTTGTGCCTTTTTACCTTTTCTCGAAATAGATTGCCGTAAACGATCGGGGGTAAGGGTAGAAATGGTTTACCAAAACAGGCTGAAAAAGTTGCTGCAGGATCATCTACTCCTGTTTCTGTACCTGCAACCTTGGATGTGAAACCCGATAGAAAATGATACATGGCCTGAGCAGGAGTAAGGAGTGAAACGGGAGGAAGAATCCCGTAAACATCACAGGTCAGGAAGAAAATATTCCTTGGGTGTTTAGCCAGACGGGTTTCCGATGCATAGGAGATTTTATTGAGGGAATATGAACATCGCCCGTTTTGAGTAATACTTGTATCATCATAATTGGGGATTCTGGTTTCCGAATCAAAGGTCATGTTTTCGATAATTGTTCCGTATGATCTTGAGACCTCGTACAGATCTGGTTCATCCACGGCATTCAAACCATTTGTTTTGGCATAGCAGCCATCTTCTATGTTGAAGACGCCCCTAGCAGACCATCCGTGTTCATCATCACCGATCAATATCCTGTCGGGATCAGCAGAAAGGGATGTTTTGCCGGTTCCGGAAAGACCAAAAAACAGAGCTGTATCGTCTGGATCATCCTTGGCATGGTTGGCAGAACAATGCATGGTCAAGATGCCCTTGGGA
This sequence comes from Paracoccaceae bacterium, assembly GCA_011523445.1. GTDB lineage: Bacteria > Pseudomonadota > Alphaproteobacteria > Rhodobacterales > Rhodobacteraceae > MPNP01. Next base: position 1,470 of record WTGT01000012.1, on the reverse strand, counting down.
GGAAGGGCATAGTTCAGATATCCAAATACGCTTTTCTTGTTTTCTCCCACATATTGCGTACCACCGATCAAAATCAAGTTTTCCTTGTAGTTTGTTGCAATGACCGTTTCAGATCCACAGCCATGCCGTTTGGGATCAGCTCTGAAATCTGGGGCGTTGATGACAATCAAATCCGGTTCAAAGCTTTCCAATTCCTCCTCGCTTGGCAACTCAAACAAGGTTCCAACAAAAATCGCATGCCAGGCCAGACAATTGACAAACCGGATCCGGAGACGATTCTCGTATTCTGCACAAGCATAGACATCCTTGACGTAGACCCTCTGGTTGGCCACAAATTTCAGGAAATCTTCCTTGAGGTTCTCAAAATTCTCTTCACTAATGGGGGCATTGTTTTCCCACCAGATGGTATCCTTGAGTTCTTCCGAAAATACAGTGAATTTGTCCTTAGGTGATCGTCCGGTAAATTTACCGGTTGTAACCATCAGAGGGCCTCCAAAGCCCATTTTGGCTTCTCCTTGCAACAAGGCAGTCTCATAAAGGTTGATTTGGGAAAAATTGATATATCCCTCCTTCACGGGGAAGGGTTTCAGAAGGTGATTGCCTGTAGGGATTATTGCGGATATTTTGTTAGTCATACTACCAGTTGAAGAGTAATTGGAAATTTGGGAGAGGGAGGGGAAATACAGTCTAAATCAGGACAGTGACTACTCAAATAAAGTTAAGTTTTTGTTCATTTAGTATAAGAAAAAACCAAATTAAGAGTTAAAGCAAATTTTTTTTTAATTCCCTTATTTAGGTTTTAGGGTAACAGCTTTTGAAATTTTCAGGTGTTATTTTTCCCATGTACTGTGAATTGACCACAATAATTGGTTTTTGAGGCGAACAAAACCTACTATTTCCTTCCCTTTCGAGAATATCGAAGACCCCGTACCTACATACGCTCCAACATGATCTCTTGGCCATACTTCTGATTGGTCTGATGACCATTATCTGTGGCAGTGAAAATGACACCAGCTGAATGGTTGTATGAAAAGGGCTTAAGTCAGGATACAAGTGTTAAAATCGGGAAAAATCGTAATTGTACTGCCAACAGTCCCCCAACAACCTAAATTCACCTGTAAAAATTGCTGACAACCATTGTCTGTCCTCCAAATTGCTGTATACCGATTCAATTATTACTCAGACTAATACCACCCATGAAATGATAATGAAGAGGGTAGGAATTAGGATATGTTTAAGTTTCATAACCCTTGGAACCTTTAGTAACATTTATGGAACCTGATTTTATTATTTTTGGGGTGGATGGGACATTTCTGTTGTTATTGAGCCGTTCGGCAAGTTCTCTCATCTTGTTTTTATTCAGAAGTTCCAGAAATCTAGAAGCGTTGTAAGGAGGGTTCCTGTAATTCTCTTTTACTAGGGTGTGGACTCAATTATTTGTAGTCTTGCGATTTTGCGTAGCAAGTATCG
>WTGT01000139.1 GCA_011523445.1 Paracoccaceae bacterium | reverse complement strand
CAAGAAGACAACCAAGAGACAGAAGAAGAACAGGTCCATTAAAGCCCAATGTTCAAGTAATTTTAATTTGTGATTCGAATGATCGAGGTTTCCATTCCCAACTTTCAAAAATACTTGTATCCCAGGTTGATGGCGTAAGTGTTGTAGGAAAACTGACCACCGAGATGATGGTCAAGTTTGCCAACAGGGAATCAATCAGATTGGTTAATTTGGAAGGGAGGTCGGATAAATCGAATTTGGTGTCCCTTGGCATGGTTTCGCTTCCCAGAAAAACCGATGCGGTAATATTCGTTAATCTCCTGAGTGAGGAAATTTCCTCCGAACAGTTGAATCGCCTGATTAGTGCTTTCAGCCCAGAAGACGGAAGGGAAATCTGCAAATTCGGTGGAGAAAATGTCCCCATGGGTCCACCAATTCTTTTTGGCAGAAGATTCTTTGAAAATTTGAGAGCCTTGGATGCGGGCCTGAGACCCAATGATCTTCTCCAGGAGAGTAGGGATTTTCTTGTCGAGCTGGATTTGGATTAATGGAGTTTTTTGGTATTTTCATTTGGCAAGAATTGATTTTTGGGTAATAATTTAGATTAGCAATTTCTAAGAATTGAAGTTTATTTGGAGTAAATAGATGGCTACAGTAACCATGACGGTAAATGGCAAATCGGTTTCCGGAGAAGTAGAGGGAAGGACCTTGCTTTCTGATTTTGTTCGTAACAACCTAAACCTGACAGGAACTCATATCGGATGTGATACCAGCCAATGCGGTGCATGTGTCGTACACGTCAATGGTAAGGCTGTAAAATCCTGTACGATGTTTGCCCTCGAAGCCGAGGGAAGTTCAGTAACAACCATCGAGGGTATGGCCAATCCGGATGGTTCCCTTGGTACTGTCCAGCAGGCCTTCCAGGACAATCATGGATTGCAATGCGGATTCTGTACACCGGGTATGGTCATGTCTGCAGCTACCCTTTTGGAAGAAAATCCCAATCCAACAGAAACCGAAATCAGGGAATATCTGGAAGGTAATATTTGCCGATGTACGGGCTATCACAATATCGTCAAATCAATCCAGGCCGCTGCCGCAGCTGCATAGCAGGGAATAGACACGAAGAATGTATTTGATCAGAAAAGTATCAGGATAGAATAGGAGAATCTCATGTCAGACAAGGGTATTGGTGCCAGTTCCAAAAGAAGGGAAGATGTAAGATTTCTTAGTGGTAATGGAAAGTATACTGATGACATCAACGTACGAGGTCAGAAATACGTTTACTTTCTTCGATCTGACGTGGCTCATGGCAAAATAAACGGTATTGACACAGGTGAAGCAGCCTCCATGCCCGGAGTAACGGGAATCTTCACAGGGGCCGATTTCGCCGAAGTTGGTGGTTTGCCTTGTGGTTGGCAGGTAACCGACCGCTTTGGTGAGGCCATGAAAGAACCAGCTCATCCGGTTTTGGCCCAGGGCAAAGTTCGACATGTGGGAGATCCGATTGCCGCAGTTGTTGCGGATTCACTTGAACAGGCGAGAGATGCCGTAGAAGCAATTAATGTCGATATGGAAGAATTGCCTGCCGTAATAGATATGAAATCCGCCGTGGCAGGTGGAACCCTTGTCCATGATGAACTCGAAACCAACCTGTGTTATGATTGGGGCTTTGTGGAAGAAAACAAGGAAGCCGTTGATGAAGCTATCAAAAATGCCCATCATGTAACCACCCTTGAGTTGGTCAATAACAGATTGATTCCCAATGCGATGGAACCAAGGGTTGCCATTGGGGATTATGACGCATCCAATGATGAATCCACCCTTTATACGACATCACAAAACCCCCATGTCATTCGCCTGTTGATGGGGGCCTTTGTTCTTCAGATTCCCGAACACAAACTGAGAGTTGTCGCTCCCGATGTGGGAGGTGGTTTTGGATCCAAGATTTTCCATTATGCCGAGGAAGCTTTCTGCACATTGGCTGCTCGTAAACTCAAGGTGCCGGTCAAATGGACTGCCAGCAGGTCGGAAGCCTTCATCAGTGATGCCCATGGCCGTGATCATGTAACCAAGATAGAACTGGCCCTTGATGAAAATGGCATGTTCCAGGCAATCAGAACGGATACCTATGCCAACATGGGCGCTTACCTGTCAACCTTCTCGACATCAGTACCGACTTGGTTACATGGAACCCTGATGGCTGGAAACTATAAAACTCCCTTGATCTATGTCAATGTAAAGGCGGTCTTTACCAATACCGTTCCAGTTGATGCTTATCGGGGTGCTGGACGACCGGAAGCCACGTTCCAACTGGAAAGGGTTATCGACAAGGCTGCCCGTGAATTAGGAATGGACCCCATTGAGATAAGGCGAAAGAATTTTATCCAGAAGGATGAATTCCCCTATGCAACACCGGTGGCCCTCGAATATGATACAGGAGATTATGTGGCTACAATGGACAAGCTACAGGAAATCGCCGATCTGGACGGTTTTGAGGCTCGGGCTTCTGAATCTAGGAAAAAGGGATTGCTGCGGGGATTGGGTATAAACTGTTATATTGAAGCCTGTGGAATTGCACCCTCAAATCTGGTTGGAATGCTTGGAGCAAGGGCCGGACTTTATGAAAGTGCAACGGTTCGGGTTAACGCAACAGGATCAATTACGGTCATGACTGGTTGTCATTCGCACGGACAAGGTCATGAAACCACTTTTCCCCAGGTTATAGCCGACATGATTGGTATTTCAGAAGATCAAGTCCACATACAACATGGTGATACCTCCAACACTCCCATGGGAATGGGTACCTATGGTTCCAGATCCATAGCCGTAGGCGGTGCTGCCATGGTTCGGGCAACCGAGAAAATCATAGCCAAGGCCAAGAAAATTGCAGCCCATCTCATGGAGGCATCCGCAGAGGACATTGAATTGAAGGATGGCAGTTTTTCCGTGGTTGGAACCGACAAGTCCGTTGGATGGGGAGATGTTTGTCTGACGGCTTATGTTCCCCACAATTATCCCCTTGATCAATTGGAGCCTGGATTGGAGGAGACAGCCTTCTATGATCCGGCCAACTTTACATTCCCGGCAGGAGCCTATGCCTGTGAGGTTGAGGTTGATCCTGAAACGGGGAAAGTTGATATCTGTTCCTTTGCCGCAACCGATGATTTTGGCAATGTGATCAATCCCATGGTTGTTGATGGTCAGGTTCACGGTGGTATAGCCCAGGGAGTAGGACAGGCCTTACGAGAACATGCCGTCTACAATGAGGACGGTCAATTGGTTTCGGGGACCTATATGGACTATTCTATGCCGAGAGCAGATGATTTGCCCAGTTTTGTTGTCGATCATTCGTGTCAGACACCCTGTACCCATAATCCACTGGGTGTAAAAGGGTGTGGGGAAGCCGGAGCAATCGGATCTCCACCGGCAGTTGTCAATGCGGTTCTGGATGCCCTCAACAAGGGAGGTTATAACGTCTCCCATATTGACATGCCATTGTCTCCCTCAAGGGTGTGGTCAGCAATCAACGGATAAGCTTAGAGTAATTTTTAATTTCATATCTCCACAAGGAAGTTCAACAGGAGGATAACACATGTACGATTTTGCCTTACAAAGACCTCATAGTCTGAATGAAGCGATAGAAGCACTTTCTGCCGAAGGGGCACAGGCATTGGCCGGTGGACAAACCCTGATTCCAACCCTGAAAAACCGATTGGCAAGTCCGGATGTACTTGTTTCGATCGGAGGAATATCTGAACTGCAAGGTGTTTCCGAAACTGATGGTACCGTTTCCATCAAGGCAGGTACTACCCATGGAGTTGTGGCGGCAACAGTTGAAAGTTACCCGGCATTGGCTTCCTTGGCCGGTAATATCGGTGATCCTGCCGTCAGGAATCGTGGAACCATTGGCGGAAGCCTGGCCAACAATGATCCATCTGCATGTTATCCGGCAGC
>WTGT01000149.1 GCA_011523445.1 Paracoccaceae bacterium | reverse complement strand
ATCTGGAATGGTACCTGACGAAATAAGCAATCACATTCTAATATTGTGCAGGTGAGAATAGTCAGACCCGGCAGGATTTGACCAGATTGACGAAGGTTTTAATCTCTTCTTCTGTTGTAGACCAGTTGCACACCATTCGAGCTTTTAATGATTCCTTGGGATTGCCCTCAAGGGATTGATTCGGTGGCCATAAATAATAGGCTGCCTTTTTGCTGAAAGCTAGGTTGTGAATTTCTCTCGGCAATGAAGGAAACACCATGTTTACATCTGTAGGATGTTCGATTTTCACAGTTTCCTGCTTGGTGAGTTCTCGAGAAAGTTTGGCTGCTGCAGAATTTGCCTTTTGGGCCAATTGCAACCATAGGTCATCCTTCAGGTAAGCTTTCATTTGGGCTGAAAGAAAACGGTGTTTGGAAAAAAGATGTCCTCCCCTTTTTCGGCGAAGTTCGAATTCCCAGGCAAGGGAGGGATCAAATATTATGACTGCTTCAACTCCAAGCAAGCCATTCTTGGTACCCCCAAAGGACAATATATCTACACCAGCCTTCCAGGACAGTTCAGCCGGTGAGCAGCCAAGTTTTACAAGAGCGTTGGCAAATCGGGCACCATCCATATGGACCGGCAGATCAAAATCCTTTGCCAAAGAAGTAAGTTCGACTATTTCATCCAGATCATAAACAGCACCCAATTCTGTAGCGTTGGTTATTGAGAGTGCTCCCTTTTGTACATTGTGTACACCAATAATGCCTGTTGATGAAATCGCTTTTGCCAGTTGCTGGGGATCAATCTTTGCATGCTTGCCCCCAACTGTTGTCAGTTTGGAACCACCCGTGAAAAATTCCGGAGCTCCACATTCATCTTCCTGAATATGAGAGTGTTCATGACAAAAAATTGTAGACCAGGATGGACAAAGGCATGCTAGGGAAAGGGCATTGGCAGCTGTTCCTGTAGCCACCAGATAAATGGCAGCATCAGGAGCCTCAAAAATCTCTCTCAACTGGTTCTTGACCTTTTCCATCAGGCTGTCACCGCCATAGGAATTCTGATAGCCCTTGTTAGCTGATATAATAGCTTCAAGTATTTCGGGAGCGGCAGGGCCCGAATTATCCGATGCAAAATTCATTTTTCCTGTACCTCAATAATGTGATTTTGAATGTCATGTTCAGAAATATCTGTTTCGGAAATTACCCAATTCCTGACGGAAATCCCCTGCTCATGAACCGTATTTCTATCTCCCGATATCAAATGATGCCAATCATGGAGCGGTTTGTTTTCGTGCAAAAGCCTGTAGGCACATGTCGAAGGCAACCAATATGACCGCTCTTCAAGAAGTTCCGGGGTAATTTTAACACAATCATGGACGATATTTTTGCGTTCTTCGTAATGCTTGCATTGACAAGTCGAACAGTCCAGCAGTCGACACGCAACATTGGTGAATTCAACCTTGCTTTCATCGTATGAATCGAATTTGAACAGACAACATTTCCCACAACCATCACATAGGTCTTCCCATTCGGCTGGTGTCAAATCCCCGAGCCCAAATCGTTGCCAGTAATTTTTTCTTTTTACCTTCGGAAAAAACATACCCATCAGGGTTCCCGTAAACAAATGGTAGATTGGATTGATAATGGAAGTCATTTCGATTGGGAGTTGACAATGCTGGCTGAATTTACCTTGACACGCCCGCAAGATATTCACGTGCTTCTCGGCAGTCACTTTTCATTTGAGTGACAAGGTCATCAACCGAATCAAACTTGATTTCGGGTCTCAGATAATGAACCAGTGAGACAGAAATATGCTCGCCATAAATATCACCTTTGAAATCAAAAATGTACGTTTCCAGATTGGTGTTGAAATTCCCGAATGTGGGTTTGGTTCCAATTGAGGATGCACCCAGATAATTTCCCCTGTATTTGCCGGACAAAATATCAACAAAGACAGAATAAACACCAAATTTGGGTATAACCACACCATCGAAATCTAGGTTGGCGGTTGGAAATCCAATGTTCCTACCATTTTTCTGACCTTTCTTGACTACCCCCTCGACACTGTGCCACCTGTCAAGACAATCTCTGGCTACTTGGAGATTGCCCTCTTTCAGAGCTGTTCTTACGGTAGATGAAGAATATGTCAGATAGGAATTGGAATGTTTGGGCAAGACAGTAACTTCAAAACCGAGGGAGGATCCCATAAGAACGAGTTGTTCGGTGTCCCCCTGTCTTTTTTTGCCATATCGAAAGTCCTCTCCAACAACAACATGAGATACCTTCAGACCTTCAAGAAGAACCTGTGTTATGAATTCTTCAGAGGTTAGGTTTGACAGGTGTTTATCGAACTGGATTTCAAACAAGACATCAAAACCGCAGGCTTCAACCAGATTGGCCCTTGTTTCAGAAGTAACTAGACGAAATGGTGGACTATCAGGGGAAAAATATTGCCTTGGATGTGGTTCAAAGGTCAGAATTGCCGAGGGAATGCCTTCTTCTTGGGCAATTTCCCTAGTTATAGAGAATACTTTTTTGTGTCCCAAGTGAATGCCGTCGAAATTACCTATGGCAACAGCGGAATTGGCGAATTCCTCTGGAATGAACTTGAAGGTATCAAATCTTTTCATCGTCCAAGGATATTATAAATTTCAAGTGTCATGCATTAATCATTGCTTACTAGCCAAAATAACCTATAGCGAAATCTGGTTTCATATCAATTCGTGCAAGATACCGATGCAATTTATTTTGGTCGGGATGTAATCCCGTTCCAGTTTCATCCTTGGCAAGACCACCTGTGACAAAAAGCGAAGGATAGCCATTCCTGATGGCACCTGCAAGATCTGTTAATGGACCATCTCCCACACAAAGAATCCTGCTTTTATCCAATTGACCTAGCAACTTTTCAGCTCGGGCAAAGGCCAGATTGTAGATTTCGGCCTTAGGTTTGCCGAACAACAGAACATCTCCACCTATCATTTCATACTGTCTGGCTATCGCGCCTGCACAAATAACTTTTTTTGAACCCCGATATACTTCAAGATCCGGGTTGGCACACAAAAGTTTAAATCCCTTCGAGAGTGCAATTTCGAGGTCTGGCAAGTAATCAGAAGCGTTATCCAAACTTTCATCAAAAGGTCCAGTACATACAATTCCTTCTGCTTCTTGGAGCGGAACCCGATTGATTTTGGGTGAAGGGAACTCGCTCATATCTTCATGGAAGAATGGATATTCGTTTCTTGTTCCAATATGATAAACATTATTTCCTACATCCCCCCTGAAGAGGGAATGTTGAGCCGCATCACCCGAAGTGACAATTATATCCCAAGATTCCCTGGGGACTCCAATGGAGTTTATTTGTTTGGTTGTCATATGTCCCGGGCGAGGTGAATTGGTAAGCAAAACAACGGTTCCACCATGCTTTTTGTATTCCAATAGACCATTAATTGCCCCAGGGTATGGTTTTATGCCATCGTGAAGGCAGCCCCATACATCAAAAAACAAGACATCATAATCAGCAGCAATCTCCCTGAAGGAGGCAATAATTCGAGTCATGATATTGTCAACAGAGAGTAGCTATCAGAGTTTGAGGTTGGGAATTATCTGTTTTTTCCTGCTTACAATTCCTGGCAGAACAAGGGTATTCCCGGATCCTTCCACTCCAAAACTGCTTTTGGCAATGGTTCTTACCATTTCGTTTGGTACAAACAGGGTAGAGTTTCCATTCAATATATCCACGACAAACATCAATACGACATCGATATTTTCATTTTCAGCTCCTGCATTGAGGCTTTCCAACAACGATGATGTGCGATCCAGAACTTGTGAAGGTGTCGTTGTTTCCAAAACTGAAATCCTCAGCTTTTTACCCTGAAGGTCGTACCTTTTGGAGTCAATCATGATGAGTTGATTGTCAGTAAACATGGAAACATCTGATTTGGCAGCAAACATTTCAGCA
>WTGT01000195.1 GCA_011523445.1 Paracoccaceae bacterium | reverse complement strand
GCATAAGGTGGGGCGCCAGCAGGTACATTTTCCAACTGATCAAAAATTATCGGCATTACTGTAACCGGCGTCAACATTAATACCGTTCCCATGATTGTCGGGGTCAGAATTCTTCGAAACAGCGAGAGTTGAGTTGAAAAAACAATTTGAAAAAGGGCAAGAACAAGCATAAGAACAGCTAGCAAGGCAGTACCTCCTTCATTCAGTGCCGCAATACAGATTGCAAGTGATGCCCCCGAAGTTCCTGTAACAAGTATGTATCCAGCACCAATCCGTCCAACCCTAATTGCCTGTAATATTGATACTAAGCCGCAAATCATAAGTGATGCAGAGACAGCCCACAACATAACGGATTCAGCCTGTTCAGCGGCCCTGAATACAACGATTGGCATTATCACGAGGCCAGGTATTACCAGACCCGAGAGTTGTATTCCAAGACCTGTAGCAAGAATTAAGGGTATTTTCTTGTCAGGATTCAAACCCGCCTTAGGATGGTTATTGGAAGTATCTTCACTCATGATGCCGCCTTTGATGCAAATGAGGATCTATTAACTTGATAGAAATTATCTCGAACATTATGGTCATAATATATTCTCACCAAATATCATCATACCAAACCCGGAAGCCAAAGGCAGGTAGCTGGTAAGGCCAGGATGATCCCAATTCGGACAATGTCACTTAACAGAAATGGTAAGATACCCTTGAACGAACTGGCAAGTGGAATGTCTTTTGCAAGAGAGTTGATTACATAGACATTAAGGCCAAGGGGTGGGGTGATAAGGCCGACCTCAACGACAATCAATGTCAGGATTCCAAACCAGATGGCTATCTCATCTGCAGAAAAGCCAAAATCAAGGCCAGTGACAAGAGGAAAGAAAACTGGTACTGTAAGCAGGATCATAGCCAGGCTGTCCATGACACAGCCAAGGATAAGATACAAGAGCAGAATACCAATAAGGATCAACATGGGTGCCAATCCTGAATCCTCGAACAATCCAGCTAGCTCAGATGGTATTCCGGACAAGGCAAGAAAACCGTTATAGATCTCGGCACCAATCAAAATGAGAAAGATCGCTGCAGTTGCCTGTGCAGTTTCAAGAACGCTAGTGACAAAACCAGACCAGTCCAGTTTTCCCAAAACACAGGCTAGCAGGAAGGTTGCTGCCGCACCGATGGCTGCACCTTCGGTAGGTGTAAATACGCCAAAATAAATTCCACCAATAACCAGCAGAAAGATTGTAGCAACAGGTATCACCGGAACCAAACTACGAACCTTCTTTTGAATCGGTACTCCTTGAATTAGTGGAGCTGCAGAAGGTTTTAACCTGACATAGATTCCTACTGTCAAGGAATAGCCCAACGTCGCAATAATACCAGGAATTAATGCGGCAAGGAACAGCTTTCCAATCGACTGTTCCGTTATGACTGCGTAAATTACCAGAATCAGGGAGGGTGGTATTAAGATTCCCAGAGTACCACCGGCAGCCAACGTACCAGTAATCAATCCATCGGAGTAACCAAAACGCCGCATCTCGGGTATAGCTACTGAACCCATCGTTGCTGCCGTAGCAACAGATGATCCGCAGATGGAACCGAAAGCAGCGCATCCGAAAATAGTCGATATCGCCAAACCTCCACGGTAGTTACCGACCCAGGCACGCGCCGAGTCGAATAATGATCTCCCTAAACCCGCACGTACAGCGAATTGGCCCATCAATAGAAATAATGGTAACACAGAGAGTGTATAACCCGAAACCCGACCAAAGGGTCCAGTGTTAAGCAAACCAAGAAAGGCTTGTAATCCCGCAAGTGAGATAAATCCGAAACTACCAACCATGAACATGGCTATCGCGACTGGCATCCTGAGGGTAATTAATACCAGGCAAATGCCAAACAGTAGGCCACCAAATTCTATTTCAGTCATCGATAAATTGCACGCAGATGGAGGCAGAATCCCCAGATGCAGACTACAGTTAATAATATTGCCCCTGGAAGGGCGGAGAAATAACCGATCCAAATCGGAATGCCAAGGAATAGTGTTGTCTCACCATCCTCAAGCTTATTCATTCCACCTATGTAGAGACGCCAGGAAACCAAACCTGCGACCATTGCAAAAATGAAATGGTGTATCGTGTCCAATACCCTTTTCCATCTCAAGTTCATTGATCCGGTAAAAAATTCGACGACAATATTGGCATTTTTCATATAACAATAGGGGAAGAAGGCAAAAACTGCCACACCCGTGGCCAACTCGGTAATCTCGTAATCACCGGGTATAGGAGCATTAAAGAGATAACGCCCCAATACACTGATTACAGTCATCACTACGATCCCGATCATGAGCATACCGCCGGCTATGGCCAAAGTCTTGGCAAGATTCCAACAGATGAAACCTAGACCAAGTTCCCTCTCTCTTGCTATTAGATCGTGAAAACCACCCCTCGTGTTACTATCTGCCATCAATTTGACACCAACTCTAATTGCTGTGGTATTTTGCAAGCAGTTTTTTTACGTCCTCAATCAGTTCCTGACCGTCATACCCCAGAGCATTGACTTTAGTGATCCAGCTGTCAATAACCGGTTGAGTGGCTTCTTGCCACTTTTGACGTTCTCTTTCGGTCAAGGTAAGGATGGGATGGCCCCGCTCAACCACGATTGCTCTGCCTGGCTTTTCGTCGTCGTCCCAAAGCTGGCCAAGCCGTTTGGCTAAAGCAATACCGGAGCTATTATTGATGATGCTTTTGATGTCTGGAGGTAATTCGTCATAACTCTGTTTGTTCATTGTAAGTACGAATGTTACACGAGATAGTGCAACTTCAGTGTGGAATTCAGTTACCTCATGCAATCTAAAAGGGCGCATTATGGTCCATGGAATAGCTGTTCCTTCAACCACACCTCGGGCCAAACCCTCGTACACTGCAGGAATGGGCATGCCAACCGGTACGGCACCCAAAGCACGGAGTGTCTCGGCGCTGACCTGCGAGGGGGCACGAATCTTCATGCCCCTGAAATCTTCTAGTTTGCTGATCTGTTTCAAGACGGTGTGCAAATGGGTCGGAGCAGTGCTGTGGAATACAAGAGGGTGAGTGTCCCCGTATTCTTCCTTCATCCATTTCTGATAGTACTCAGTCAGAGCCGGACTTGCTGTTGAAGCATTACCTTCAAGAAAGGGTAATTCAAATGCTTCTGTCAGGGGAAATCGACCTGGGGTATAACCCGGGACTGTCCAAACGATGTCTACAACCCCATCGCGTACCTGGCTATAGAGATCCGCCGGCCTGCCACCAAGTTGCATTGCTGGAAAAACCTCTATCTTGACCCGACCCTCAGACTTATCCTCAATCTCTTTGGCCCAAGGCATAAGAAACTGTTGGTGGGCAATTGCTCTCGGCGAGTTAAAGTGATGCAACCTAAGGATAATCTGCTCCGAATTGGAACGGTTCGGGATCAGGAATAGCATTCCCGAAACCATTATTATCATGGCGGCGGTACTAAATAATACCCTTGACTTTAACACATGTCCTCCAACTATTTTGTCCATGGTGTTCAGGCTTAAGACAGTAGCGCGAATTTAATAGTGTTTGGAATATATATACCAGTCCCCGGAAGGATGAATATACCTATGCGGAAATGCTTTTCTGCAGCCTGCAAACGGATTCCCAAGATATTTAATCTGGACGTCCCGTTTTCCAATCAAATTGCCGAATTTCTACTTTATCCAACAACCCCATTTTCTGCAAAGGATTGTCATCCATGAAAGCCTGGGCTGCTTCAAGCGAAGGGGCATCAATTATGATGATGGTGCCGGTTATGTTTCCTTCTTCGTCAAGGGTTGGGCCACCACAATAATAGTTAATTCCAGAATGACCCGGACGATCTCTCACGTAAGTAGCAACCTCATCAATTGTATCCAGACGTTGCTGCCTAACTCCGGGTTTGTCAGTACCCAATATTACAAAATACATTTTTCACTCCTTGATAGAATCTATAT
>WTGT01000313.1 GCA_011523445.1 Paracoccaceae bacterium | reverse complement strand
GGAAAGTGAGGCTATGAAATCTTCTAATTCGTTGCCTATTAGGCGCATATGCGACCGAGCGGCCTCCATAGCTAATTTGTCATCACCCTCATTAACGGCGTTTAGAATCTCTAAGTGCTCGCTTAGTGTCGCACGCATTCGACCTGGCTGATACGTTACACGCATTCTGTATGGAGACAGTCGACGCCTTAACCTGTGTGCTTGCCCAGCCAAAAATTGTGTATGAGCGGCAGAATATAATTGATCATGAAATTTCAAATTCACATTATAGAATTCTTTATGATCGCCACTTTCAAAGGTACTTTTCAAATGCTCATGGGTAGCAATCATACCAAGTTTATCATCTTGTGTGGCACGTCGCGCCGCTAATTGGGCGCACATACCCTCCAAAACTGCCATAAGTTCAAACATTTCGATCAGCATCGAAACTGACACTTGCGATACTTCAGCACCTTGCCTACCAGCATTTTCAACCAACCCAATTGCTGTCAATGCACGAATTGCCTCTCTTACGGGTGTACGAGAAACTCCAAACTTATTTGCTAAAACTGTCTCGTCTAATTTTTCACCAGGTAGTATTATCCCATCGACTATCATCTGCTCAATTTTATTCATCAAAACTTCTGCGCGGGTACTTTTCCTTACTGTTGACTGCTGAATGTTCATAGGATGGTCTTTTGCACTAAATTATTTCATTCTTAGAGAGGATTTTATTAAAGATACAACATTTACAAAAAAAGAACTAGCCAAAGATTTATTTGAAGTCTAATAATGAATGCGAATTTTTAAATTTTGTATACAATAGGGGAGTTTATTATGGATTTAATGCTAAAGGGGAGTACTGCTTTAATTACCGGCGCGTCAAAGGGAATAGGTGCAGGACTTGCAAAAGTATTAGCAAAAGAGGGTTGTAACTTGCATCTAGCTGCAAGAGATGGTGAAGCAATGCAGACTTTGGCGCGTGATTTAACAAGTAAATTCGATATTTCTATTCGCGTGCACGAAGCAGATCTGAGTAGCAGCAAATCAATGCAAAAGCTTGATCAGGCAGCCGGTGATTATGACATTTTATTTAACAACGCTGGAGATATCCCATCTGGCGATATTGAAGAAGTATCCGACGAAGCTATTCGTGAGGGCTTCGATTTAAAGGTATTCGGATATATCACATTGTCGCGATCGTTTTTGATTAGGCGGAAAGGTCGAAGTGGCGTTATTGTAAATGTCATTGGAAATTCTGGAGAGAATTGGGACGCAGCATATTTCGCAGGATCGACCGGGAATGCAGCTTTGATGTCTTTCACTAAGGCTTTGGGTGGAAGAAGTCTAAATGATGGAATCAGGATTGTAGGTGTAAATCCTGGACCGGTTGCAACCGATAGAATGTTGAAAATTATGAAGCGTAAAGCCATTGATATATTAGGCGATGAAGCGCGATGGGAAGAGCTTTATGATCGTTACCCCGGCAAACGTCCTGCAACTGTCAAGGAAGTTGCTGATTTATGTGCTTTTCTTGCTTCGCCTTTAGCAGGATACATTACGGGAACAATTGTAACAATTGATGGTGGCATTGCCGCACGTGGGTCCGTGATTTAAGTTCATTATCCAGACCCAGAGGGCATGACGGTTGCAAGCCAAGATGCACTCCTAAACCCATCCCCCGCTGCTGATCATCGACAAGATCGGCTTTCTGCCGATTACCCCGGGTGGGGCCAACCTGTTTTTCCAGCTGGTCAATGCCCGCTACGAAAAGGGGGCCATGATCCTAACTTCCAACCTGGGGTTTGCCGAGTTGACCAGAAAACAGCTCCAACGGGGAGTACACCGGTCAGTCGAGGAACTGGAAGAGGCCATCAACGAAATTATTGTGGTACATAACGACAATCCGAAGCCATTTAAATTACAGTGGATATCCATACCAATTGTATGATTTAAGTAATCTTAGTAACTATTAGAATTATACATGTCCATAACAATTTATCATTGGTGATAATGATGCATTATACGACTCGCTCCATCCAATTCTGTGCGCTTTTGTTTACAGGTGCCATTTTCGGTTTTTTTTACGCTTATGTCGTATCATGCTTGAACGGCCTGAACACATTGTCAGCACCCGATGCCATTGAAGCTATGAATGCCATTAACATTGCGGTACGCAACTTCGGGTTCATGCCCGTATTCTTCTTTACTACTTTTGTCTGCCTTGCCGCAGCTGGGCTTAGTTTGGTTGTAGGTGAAAGACATACGTCTTTTTGGATATTTGCTGCAGCGGTCTTATATTTTTTTGGAGCCTTCCTACCAACAATTTTTATCAACGTTCCCATGAACGATGGACTCAAGGAAGTTAATCTAAATGGTCTAAACTTGACGATTGCTACAGATATCTGGAATAGTTATGCACGAGAATGGCAATTCTGGAACATTATCAGAACAATCTTTTCGGGTTTGGCGTTGGTATGCCTCGGTGCAGGATTAATGAAGATCAGATCATGATAGTCTTTCAGTAACTAAATAACTGAGTTAGAATATTAGTGAACTCGATTTGTGGTGAGATGGACAAAACCAAATTAAGAACAGGATATACCACTGGGGCTTGTGCAACCGCAACCGCAATTGCTGCCTTTTCTGCACTGCTGACTGGCCGATGGCAAGATCCCGTTACAATCGTTCTTCCTAAAGGTGAAACCGCTTCCTTTAATCTTATTAACTGTGAGCTTCACAAGGATTACGCGATTGCCGGAACCATAAAAGATGCCGGTGATGATCCGGATGTAACTCACGGTGCTACTATCAAGACAAAGGTTTGGTTTGACCATTTAATTCGAGGAGTATCCTTCAAGGCAGGTCATGGAGTAGGGATTGTTACCAAACCAGGCTTGCCCATTGGGGTGGGTGAACCTGCAATCAATCCTGTTCCCAGAAAAATGATCACGGTAGGGATCAACCATTTGGCTAGGTTAAATAACGTTGATCCAAATGTTGTGGTAGAAATATCAGTCCCGAATGGCGAACAACTTGCTCTCCAAACCTGGAACCCCCGATTGGGTATTGTGGGAGGCATCTCCATATTGGGCACGACTGGTATTGTCCGTCCATACTCATGTGCGGCGTGGATTGCCTCAATTCATATGGGTATAGATGTAGCCAGGGCCAACAGTGCTTCCCATGTTGTTGGTTCAACAGGATCGGTTTCCGAACTAACTGCACAAGAATATTTTCAACTACCAGATTGGGCAATGTTGGATATGGGTGATTTTGTAGGTGGTATGGTCAAGTATCTCAGGAAAAACCCAATACCCAACCTTACGGTTGCCGGTGGCTTTGGCAAAATTTCCAAACTTGCCAATGGAGCAACTGATCTTCATTCCAAAAGATCACAGGTTGACTTCGATTTTCTGAGCACGATTGTAACAAAATTTGATCCTGCCGTCTCTCGGCAAACCCTGGAATCAATCAGAACTGCCAACACAGCCAATCAAATTTTGGATATTTATGGTGATAAAATTGCCGAACCCATAGCCTTAATGGCAAAAAAAGTACTCATGGACAAACTTAAATCCTCGAACATTGAAGCGGAAGTAATGATAGTTAATCGTTCAGGAAAAATAATAGCTACAACTCATAAATCTGCAAATGATGGTTGAATTCAATGAAAATACTGGTACTGGCAGGAACTGAGGAAGCCCGGATACTTTGCCATAAGCTAAGTGAAATCAAGGGGATAGAAGTCATAGTTTCCCTTTTTCAGAAAATACTGTCGTCAGATTATCCTGGACAGATAATTTCTGGTGGATTCGGAGGCGTTGATGGTTTGGCAAACTATCTTCAAAACGAACGGATAGGTTTGCTGATTGACGCTACCCATCCTTACTCAAGTACAATCAATTCAAATGCTATGGCTGCTTCACGTAAGACTGGTACGGAATACATCCGGCTGGCAAGGAAGAAATGGGTTGCAGGGCCCGGTGATAACTGGTTGGAATTCCCGACCCTTCTTCAGACATGCCAGAAGATACCTTCGAATTCCAGAATATTTGCAGCACTTGGAGGCAAGAACCTGGGTAGGGACATAGAAGAAATCGGCAACTCCTTGGCTCAATCCTGGGTTTATCTGAGGGTTATGGAACACCCCTCTTTTCAACTTCCTCCAAATTGGATCATGTTAGAGTACACCCCACCGATTACATTTGAGGGTGAAAAGGCCTTATTGATGAAGTATGGCATTACCCACATTCTTTGTCGCAATTCTGGAGGTGAAATCAGTAAACTCAAACTGAAGGCAGGAGCTGAATTGGGTTTGGACGTGTTCATGCTAGCCAGGCCTTATAATTCTGAGGGTGATCGGAATTTTAAAATATTTTCGACCGTTGAAGAACTCTTGAAGTCTAGATTCAAAATGGGCAATTACCTATTTGATCCGAACTGAATTCAATTCCGAATTTTTGATTAGATTCTAAGGGCTTCGATGGCAAAAATACCCACTACAATCATTACAGGTTTTCTGGGAGCAGGTAAAACCACTTTGATTAGAAACCTTCTTGAACAGTCCAAAGGTAAACAGATTGCCCTTATTATAAATGAATTCGGGGATCTGGGGATTGATGGAGAGATCCTGAATCATTGTGGTATTGAGGATTGCGATGAGAGTGGCATCATTGAACTCACCAACGGATGCATCTGCTGTACGGTTGCCGAGGATTTCACCCCTGCCATGGAACAGTTGATCAGAAGAACTCCACAACCTGACCATATTATCATTGAAACCTCTGGATTGGCCCTTCCACAACCTTTGGTACGAGCCTTCAACTGGCCTGAAATAAGATCACAGGTTTCTGTTGATGGTGTGATCGTCGTGGTTGATGGACCGGCAGTTCTTGCGGGTCAGTTTGTTGCCGACAGGGATGCCATCGAAAAACAAAGGCAGGATGATGAGAATCTCAGCCACGAGACCCCATTGTCGGAACTGTTTGAAGACCAGATGGTTTGTGCTGATCTTGTGGTTGTGAACAAGACAGACTTGATTTCTGAAAATGAAGTCGAACATCTGTTATCTGAAATCTCCAGTGCTTCTCGTGATGGTACCAAGGCAATTAAATCCCAAATGGGCAAAGTGGATCCAAAGGTTATTCTCGGACTGGGGATCGGTTCCGAAAAAGATGTGTCTTCCAGACATGAAATTCATCATCACCATGGCGAAGACGATGATCACGACCATGACGATTTTGAAAGCCTGGTACTGAAATTACCGCCCATAGACAATCCAGAAAAGTTCAAAAATACATTGCGAAAAGCCATCATTGAACATAATCTGTTGAGGGTTAAGGGATTTGGTACGGTCACAGGATCACCGATGCGAATGGTTATACAGGCAGTTGGACCGAGAATTGACAGTTATTTTGACCGCTCCCTCAATCCTGGGGAACCCAAGGATACCAGATTGGTAATAATTGGAGAAACAGGTATCAAGCAAGCCGACCTTTTCGAAATGTTGGATTGTGTTCCTGTCTAGCTGAATGCATATCCTTTCCACCACTTCCGGCCAGATAACAGATGGAAATGAACCAGTTGATCCAGATCATCTACCTGCGGACCTGATATTTCTATCGACTGCTGATACCGATCTGGCCATCCTCTCCCAAGCCAGCAGAAAATATACGAACAAAGTCGATTTTATTCGCCTGGGGCAACTTGCCTGGCTTACCCATCCCTATTCTGTTGATCTCTATCTGGACAAAACGGCAACCAAATCGAAACTGATCATAATCAGGGCCTTGGGAGGAATATCCTACTGGCAATATTGCCTGGAACAATTCGCTATCCGATTGCAGGAAGCAGGATGTACATTTGTTGTACTGCCTGGTGATGACAAACCTGATCCGGAATTATTGTCCCTGTCCAACATTTCCAAAAATCATTGGGAGAACCTGTTTGGTTATCTATTGGAAGGAGGTTTGAATAATGCAGACAATTTCCTCAAATACTGCCGTCACCTTCTTTATCAGGATCCACTCCCACCCCTGCCCTCACCTGAGTTGAAGAATGGTCTCTATTATCCGGAAACAGACTATTATGGATTGGAAGAACTCCGTCAAGTCTGGAATCCAGAATGGCCGGTTGCAGCCATTGTCTTTTATCGGGCACTTTATGTAAACGGCAATACCGAGCCTGTCGAAAAACTGATAGCGGGTTTAAGGAAAAGAAAGGTAAACGCACTTCCGATCTTTGTGTCTTCCCTTAAGGATAAGGTCTCGATCGCCTTTTGCGAGGAACTTTTTCAAAAAGCCAATCCCGATATTGTCCTGAACATGACTGGATTTGCCCTTGGTAAAATATCCAAGGGTGTAGATTGGGAACCAACCATATTGGATAAAATCAACAAACCTGTACTTCAGGTAGTCCTGGGATCGGCAGATTTAACTTCCTGGCAGGAAAATACCTTTGGATTACCACCGAGGGATATAGCCATGTTTGTATCCCTCCCGGAAATAGACGGCAGGATACTGTCCCGGGCCATAGCCTTTAAATCCCAGTCCAAGGCAAACCCCAATACCCAGTATTCAGTCAATCTACACGAAGTCAAAGATGATCGGTTGGATTTCGTTGCCGATTTAACCAAAAATTGGATAAGGTTGGGTCAAACCGAATCCAAGGACAAGAAACTGGCCCTGATTTTGGCCAACTACCCCAACAGGGATGGACGATTGGCCAATGGTGTTGGATTGGATACTCCCGAAACGGCAGCATTGATTTTGGAAGCGCTACGTGAAAGCGGATACAATGTATCCAATCAGCCCAAGAATTCTGCAGAATTGATGGATATCCTATTGAAGGGTAGAACCAATAATCCTGCCAAGGTCAATGTGGATAAACACTCACCCCGTTTATCCACCGAAGAGTATGAGTTTTACTGGAAGCAACTGCCACAAAGGATCAGAAACGAGGTTATTGACCGGTGGGGTCCGATCGAGAAAGATCCCTTTCTGGTCAATTCCGAATTTGAATTGCCACTTCACCAGTTCGGCAATGTGATATTGGGTATCCAGCCAGCAAGGGGATACAATATTGATCCCAAGGATACCTACCATAGCCCTGATCTCGTTCCTCCCCATAATTATTTTGCCTTTTATTTCTGGATTCGCCGAAAGTTTGAAGCCAATGCAATCGTACATCTTGGGAAACATGGCAACCTTGAGTGGTTGCCTGGAAAAGCCCTTGCATTATCTGAAAACTGCTATTCCGAAGCAGTCCTTGGTCCGATGCCTCATTTCTATCCATTTATCATCAATGATCCCGGTGAAGGCACACAGGCAAAAAGAAGATCTCAGGCTGTCATAATTGATCATTTGACTCCACCCCTGACACGAGCTGAATCATATGGTGTGTACCGCGATCTGGAAATACTCGTGGATGAATATTACGAGGCCATGGGACTTGATACCAAGCGGACCAAGTTGCTGGAACAACAGATTATTGAAACCATGTCCAGAAGTAATCTTGAGGAGGATATTGGAATTGAATCACCTGACAATACCGCAAGCAAATTGCAAAAGCTGGATTCCTACCTTTGTGAGTTGAAGGAACGTCAAATCAGGGATGGATTGCATGTTTTCGGACAATCTCCAGAAGGTGTTCAGGAACGTGACCTAATGGCTTCCCTATTGAGAGTGCCACGAAACAGGGGTGAGGGTGGCGATTCATCCTATCTTCTAAGTCTGGCTCGTGATTTTGGTTTTTCGGATGATTTTGATCCCCTGGATTGTGAACTCTCTGCCAATTGGCAAGACTGCAAACCTTTGCTGCTTACCGAGATTTCCAATGATCCCTGGCGAACCAATGGCGATACCGTCGAAAGACTCGAACTCTTCTTTCTGAAATTGCTCGAAGGTAAGAAGAAGACAGGTAAGCATACCGAAAGAGTCATGACCTACGTTGAGGATACATTGAAACCGCTATTGCGGTCCTGTGGTGCACTCGAAACGGCAAGCTTGTTGAGTGGTCTTGATGGCAAGTTTGTTCGTCCTGGCCCGTCAGGTGCCCCTTCAAGGGGTCGGGTCGATATACTGCCTACCGGCAGAAACTTTTATTCCGTTGACAGCAGATCAATTCCAACCCGAACGGCATGGACACTGGGTTGGAAATCGGCCAACCTGCTGATCGAGAGGTATGTTCAGGACAAGGGGGATTGGCCTAGGAAAATGGCCCTGACAGCTTGGGGCACCTCAAATATGAGAACCGGGGGTGATGATATTGCCCAAGCCCTTGCCCTGATGGGTGTAACACCCCAATGGGATGACAACAGCGGGCGGGTTACTGGATTTGAAATCATACCACACACAACCTTGGGACGTCCAAGGGTTGATGTTACCCTTCGGGTTTCGGGTTTCTTTCGTGATGCCTTCCCCTCGCAGGTTGATCTTGTTGCATCGGCAGCAAGAGCAGTGATGAACCTTGATGAGCCAGAATTCTATAACCCTGCTGCAAACCGATATAGGCAGGATATGAATCAAATTGGCGAAAAGAGGGCCGGATTTAGGGTTTTCGGCTCCATGCCCGGTTCCTATGGGGCCGGCTTGCAATCACTCATTGACGAGCAACTCTGGAACAACCGTGAGGATTTGGGACAGGCCTATCTTGAATGGGGAAGTTTCCCGCTCGGAGCCGATGCTGATGGTAAAAAGGATTTGGAAGCCTTTACCCTCAGATTGGGAGAAATCGATACCGTGGTCCAAAATCAGGACAATTATGAACATGATATACTGGACAGTGATGATTATTATCAGTTTGAAGGTGGGATTTCAGCAGCCATTGAAAAGATTCGGGGAACCCAGCCCATGATTTATCACAATGACCACTCCCGACCGGAAAGGCCTGTCATCAGGACCCTTGAGGAGGAAATAGGTCGAGTTGTCCGCTCCAGGTCGGTTAATCCAAAATGGATCAATGGTGTCAAGCGACATGGCTACAAGGGGGCTTTTGAGATTGCCGCCACCGTGGATTATCTTTTCGCATTTGCAGCAACCACCGGAGCAGCCAAGTCTCATCATTTTGATCTGGCCTATTCCGCCTATCTGGAAGATGATGATACCAGAAAGTTCATTCAGGACAATAACCCTGATGCATTAAGGGAAATCGTCAATAGGTTTCTTGAAGCCATGGACAGAAATCTCTGGAAGCCGAAATTGAATTCCACAAGGAATTTACTCATGGAAATATTAAGCCTATACTCAGCAGAGGAGAAAACCGATGAGTACAAATGACTTTGAAAGACACAAGGTAAAGATGGCCAAGAAGAAGGTTGTTAGGGATAAAATCATGGCAACCAAGACCGAATCAAAGGGTTTGGTCATTGTCCACACTGGCAAGGGAAAAGGTAAATCCTCCGCTGCTTTCGGAATGATTTTCAGATGCATCGCCCATGAGATACCGAGTGCCGTGGTACAATTCATCAAGGGTGGCATGTCAACCGGTGAAAGAGACCTGATTCAGGAACATTTTTCGGACCGATGCAAGTTTTTCACCATGGGTGAAG
Organism: Paracoccaceae bacterium; assembly: GCA_011523445.1. Taxonomy (GTDB): domain Bacteria; phylum Pseudomonadota; class Alphaproteobacteria; order Rhodobacterales; family Rhodobacteraceae; genus MPNP01. Next base: position 7,426 of record WTGT01000313.1, on the reverse strand, counting down.
GGTTTACCTGGGAAACCCAGGACAAGGAGCGGGATATCCTGATGACCAGAAAGGCTTGGGACCTTTCGAAACAATTGATCACCAACCCGGAAATCAAGATGGTTCTGCTGGATGAGATCAATATTTCATTACGATATGGCTACCTGCCTGTTGAAGAAGTGGTTGAATTTCTAACAGAACACAAACCGGAAGATACCCATGTGATCCTCACGGGCAGAAATGCCAGCGAGCAACTCATCGAAGTAGCCGATCTGGCTACGGAAATGGAAATGATCAAGCATCCATTCCGATCAGGTGTCAAGGCTCAAAAGGGTATAGAATTCTAAACCCTGCTGGTATAGACTGTTAACAATGTCTCCCCTCGCCGTCATGATCCAGGGTGCTGGATCAAACGTGGGAAAATCCCTGCTGGTAGCCAGTATTTGCCGAGCCTATACGAACCGGGGGTACAAGGTGGCCCCCTTCAAGCCCCAGAATATGTCAAACAACTCTTCCGTGACCAGGGAGGGCCTGGAAATAGGAAGGGCTCAATCCCTTCAGGCGATAGCCTGCAAGTCCAAACCTTCAGTTCATATGAATCCGGTATTGCTCAAGCCGGAATCCAATCGAAGATCCCAAATCATTGTCCAGGGTAAAGTCCATACAATCTGCGATTCCATGGATTATTTCAAGTTGAAACCGTCCCTGATGACCCCTGTCATGGAAAGTTTCGGATTGCTTGGCAAAACTTGTGACATGATCATTGCCGAAGGAGCCGGTAGTCCTGCTGAAATCAACCTCAGGAAAGACGATATAGCCAATATGGGGTTTGCACGGAGTTCCAATACGCCGGTGATTCTGATAGGAGACATTGACCGGGGAGGTGTCATAGCCCAAATGGTCGGAACCAGACAAGTCCTCTCCAAAAAAGACAGGGATATGATCAAGGGGTTTGTCATCAACAAGTTCAGGGGAACAACCGAATTGTTTGAAGAGGGGTACAGATATATTGAAGAACAAACGAAATGGGCTGGACTGGGAATACTTCCATGGCTTGAAGCTGCCGGCAATCTACCATCCGAGGATTCGCTTTCGCTGACCTCTTCAAGATCAGACAAGCAAGGCATCCTGAAGGTTTGCTATCTGTCCCTGGACAAGATAGCCAATTTTGATGACCTCGATCCCCTGAATAACCATCCGGAAATAATTGTCAGGCCCGTCAAGCCCGGCAATCCCCTGCCCTTAGATGCCGATCTGGTCATTATACCAGGAAGCAAGTCAACCAGAAATGATATGGCCTTCATCAGAAAGCAGGGATGGGATCATGATCTCATTGCATATTCCCGCCGAGGGGGCAGAATCCTGGGCTTGTGCGGAGGCTATCAGATACTTGGCAAACAAATCAATGACCCCGGCGGTATTGAGGGGGAATCTGGTTCACAACCGGGGTTGGGTTTATTGGATGTTGAAACGAGTATGGCTGATGAAAAACATGTCGGGGTTACCAATGCCAGGTGGAGGAATCATTCTTTTACTGCCTATGAAATTCACAAGGGGAAAACTTCCGGACCTGATTGCAGCCGATACTTTGCCCAAACCGAGTGGGAGGGAAACTGGATCAATGAAGGTGCAACCTCACCTGATGGCAGGGTTCAGGGAACCTATCTGCATGGGTTGTTCACAAATGACAGTTTTCGTTCCAAATACCTGGCTTCAATCAAACAAGGTCTGGCTGATTACAATTACGGGGAACTGGTTGAAAAGACGCTGGATGATATGGCCCATCAGGTCGAGACACATCTTGACCTCGATCGCATGTTGGGATTGATGAAATCCTGATTGTTTCAGGCAACCACCCGAGACAATGCGCATTGCGACCACAACACGGAAAGGGCGTCGGCCAAATAATCCACATCCTTTTCACCATGCAGGGCCGAGGGTGTAATTCGCAATCTCTCAGTTCCCTTGGGTACGGTCGGATAATTTATCGGTTGAACATAGATGCCGAAATCTTCCAACAGCAGGTTGGCCACCATCTTGCATTTGGCCGGATCCTTGATCATTACCGGTACAATATGACCCGGATTGTCAATATGGGGAACACCATGATCATCAAGTCTCGAACGAAGCAGATGTACCATGTTTTTCTGACGGGCTCTCTCAGCTTGGCTTTCTTTCAAATGCCTGACTGAAACAAGCGCTCCAGCCAAAATTGCTGGTGGAAGGGCTGTTGTGAAAATAAACCCGCTGGCAAAGGATCTGATGAAATCGACACTTTCCCTGGAACCTGCAATGTATCCACCGATCAAACCATACGCCTTGCCGAGTGTTCCCTGAATGATGGACACCTGATCCATCACTCCATCCTGCTCGGCAATTCCACCACCACGATGACCGTAAATACCTACGGCATGGACCTCATCAAGATAGGTCAAGGCATTATGTTTATTGGCAACTTCACAGATTTCACCGACTGGTGCTATGTCACCATCCATGGAATGAATGGATTCAAAGGCGACAATTTTCATGGTTGATGAATCATAGGCAGAAAGTTTACTTTCCAGGTCTTCAACATTGTTCCGCTGCCAGATTTCTTTTCTGACCCTGGAATGTCTTATACCTTCAATCATTGAAGCATGGTTTTTTTCGTCGGAAAAGATGACTGCGTTGGGCAAGCGGGATCCAAGGGTGGAAAGGGATGCCCAATTGGCAACATATCCTGAGGTAAACAGGAGGGCAGCCTCCTTGTTGTGCAGGTCGGCCAATTCCTGTTCAAGCAATTCATGATAATGGGTCGTACCAGATATATTTCTCGTTCCCCCTGCCCCGGCACCACTCTGCCAGGCGGCATCGCTCATGGCCTGTATGACTTCCGTATTTTGTCCCATGCCCAAATAATCATTCGAGCACCAGACTGATACATCCCTTGTACCATCTGGGGTGTAGTTTCTGGCCTTGGGGAATTCACCCCTGTATCTTTCAATTTCGGCAAAAACACGGTAATTCCCCTCCTCCTTGAGGGCCTCAAGCTGCTTTTTGAATTGCTGGTTAAAAGAATGATCCAAAATTGTTTCTCCTAGCCTCTTTTGAATAACTCAAAATGGTATCGCTTGTTAAATCCATTTATACCGGTTTACTGTAATTTTAACAGGTTATCCCGTAATATCAAGGTGCCTGAATACCTTCACGATTCAGTGCAATAGAGTAAATGGAATTTGTGGCGGTAATGTAAAGGGTTTGTTTGGCCCTTCCCCCAAAACAAACATTGGAAACCACCTCCGGAAGGTAGATCTTCCCAAGCAATTTGAAATCGGGTGATATGCAATGAACACCATCCCCTGCCGAAGTCCAGATATTGCCATCGGTATCCAGCCTGAACCCATCGGGTACCCCTGCGTCAATTTCAAGATACTCGAAACTTTTTGATATCTTTTGATTGACAAAAACCTTGAACCTGTAAAGTCCGGTTTTGGCATTCGGATCATGTCGCAAACCCGTTTCGGAAACATAAAGATAATCTTCGTCGGGGCTGAAGGCCAGTCCGTTGGGACAATCCAGAACAGTGGAAACACGCCTTAAGGAACCATTTGATGGATCAAAACGATATATGGCTCCAGGTAATTCAGGTTCAGCCTTGTGGCCTTCATAATTGGTAATTATGCCATAGTAGGGATCGGTAAACCAGACGGTACCGTCAGACTTGACGACTACATCATTGGGCGAATTGAGTTTCTTGCCCTTGTATCGCTGGGCAATTACATTCACCCTGCCGTCATGTTCCATGCGGGTTACACTTCTGGAACCATGTTCGCAGGATATCAGCCGTCCCTGCAGGTCTCGGTAATGACCATTGGCAAAGTTTGAAGGGGCGAGATATGTGGACAAACCCATTTCCTCATTCCACCTGTAAACCTTGTTGTTGGGAATGTCCGAAAACAAAAGGAAACCCGAATCCCCCATCCACACAGGTCCCTCGGCCCAATCAAAGCCGGATGCCAATCTTTTCAGTTTCACATTAGAAAGCAGATAGGTACTGAATCTTTCATCTAGTATTTCATACTCGGGATTGATGCGTTCTATCGTCATGACTTCACATTATTACCTAATTGTGGGAACCACATTCCTGATTCTGAATTTTTCTTAAGCATGGAGGAAATTGGCCAAAGTCTAATTAGAATCCTCTTCATCGTTTTCATGCAGGTGAACTTGTGTATCCTCGGGTATTTCGATGGTAAATTCCGTAAATTTTCCTACCTGCGAGTTTACACTTAACGTTCCGCCATGTTCCCTGACAATGTCATTTGACATGGCCAGACCAAGTCCTGTTCCCTCATCAGTAGGTTTGGTCGTGAAGAAGGGGTTGAAAATCTTTTCTTTTATTTCATCAGGAATACCATCCCCATTGTCCCGGACTTTAATCTGAATCGTGTTATCTACACGCAGGGTCTTGATTTTCAGTTCAGGATGATAATCAGGGTTATCATCTGCCTCCATTTGAATCCGTTTTTTATGCGTTGCATAACAGGCATTGGTTACAATATTCAATATGACCCTACCAAAGTCCATGGGTATGACAACGACTTCTCCAACGTTTGGATCGAACTCGGAGACAATATGCACATTGAAACCCTCGGTGGTTGCCCGAGAGCTGTGATATGCCAGTTTTGCATTCTCGTCAACCAACTGGTTTATGGGAACCTTTTGAGCCTGTCCTTCACCCCTGCCCATACTTAACATGTCATGAACAATCCGGTCAGCCCTGCTTCCATGACTTACAATCTTTTCGAGGTTTTCCTTGATTATCGATGCTAAATCCTTGATTTCCTCTATCAGCTCTTCATGATCCTCTATTTCCGTGGCCTCTTCCAGTTCATCAATCAGTTCCAGTGAGGCTTCAGAAAAATTCTTTACAAAATTCAATGGATTCTTGATTTCATGGGCAACACCAGCAGTCAATTCTCCCAAAGCTGCCAGTTTTTCACGCATGACAATCTGGTTTTGAGCCTTTTGCAGTTCTTCCAGTACTTTCTCAAGTTCCTGATTTTTACTGACAACCTCTTCGGCCAATTCTTCCACCAAATTCAACCTTTGGACTTCGAGTGAATTCTTGCGGAATACCTCCAAGGCTTCGGCCATTTCGGCAATTTCGTCCTTCCCCTTTACCACAACCTCCTCGTCAAGGTCACCCTTGGCCATGGTCCGCATTCTTATTGATAATTCCTCCAGTCGCTTCAGAATGTGTTTTCCTACAAACAACCATGCAATCAAAAACGCCAATACAACACTTGTAATTGCAAGTATCAGGAGGAGTCTATTTGCGGCAGAAACAGTAGCATTGGCTTCTTCGATGGCAATATTTGCCTGTTCATTGCTGTTACTGACTATGGCCTCAACCTGATTGACTAGTCTGGCTGAAATGATCCTGTTATGTTGTAACAACTCGACCAGTCGGTTTTGAATTCTTATTTCATCGACCCGAAGTTGGAAACCATTTTCTTCACCCGACCCGTAAAGGTTCAGCGCATCGAAAAGCGGGAGAGTATCTTCCAATATACTCCCCCTGTCAATTTCTTTCAGGGTTCTTTGAATACCGTCATAGGAAGATTCAAACTGATCTCTCAAAACATCAATCAAGGCAGCATCATTAAGTGTCGCTGTCGATGCCAGCACTTGTATGGCGATATTGACTTCTTTCTCCAAGTTTGACAAATGGCGAAATAAATTGATTTCCTTCTCGGAGCGATAAGTATTGGGATCTCCGATTCCCTTGTCGAGACTCTCATAACCTGTCATCACATAAAAAAACTGATTGTCAATCAGTGGGAGAAGGTCTGTTCTGATTGTTTGTTCAAGTCGACTAACTGAGATGTTAAATTTTTCTGATTTGCCTCTAAGAACAAAAGTTTCCTTCATGAGAGATTCAATCTCATCAATATTTTGAGTCAATTCCCGGGCACTTTCAGTCAGGTTATTCTCAAAATCCCTATTGTTTCCCATAGTCAAAAGATTTTCTAGGTTTCTTTCGAACTCCCCTACGTAGGTATCAATTTCTTCGGAAACATTATTCAAATCGATTTCGTTTTGGGCCGTGGTCAATCTTGGAGCAGCTGCACTCAAGGCCGAATTCGTTCTTGCTAGTCCGAATGCGGAGATCATCTCAGGAAGGCTGACATTGTTCACCTTTTGTTGAGCTTCACCGACTCTCTCAAATGACAACCAAGCAATTATGACAGCTATAATTGTAATGAGAACAGTTACAAATATTGCCGCATACAACTGCGTTGACAGTTTGTTAATGCTAATGGCCGACCCCTTAGCCATTACTGGTTACCCTGTGGATTATCCAAAAGAGACCGAACCGGGACAAATCCTTCCTCGGGTACAAACTGTGTCAAAAAAACTTCATCCGAACCTTGATTGTCAAACTCCCCAAAATAGAAATCCATGTCACCAACAGTGATTTCATTGGTCTGGTTGAATTTATTCAAAAAGCAATCCCGGTCAATTTCACGGCCACACTGTTTCAATGCCTCAATTGTTACCCTTGCTGCCAAATATCCTTCAAACGAACCAAAGCCATAGCTTTCACCCGGACGAAAAGTTGAAATAGCCTCACGGTATTGTAGTGCCACTTCAGAATTTGTGGCCAAGAAATCAGGCACGACCTGGGTCATGTATACATCCGGGAAATCCTCTTCACCCAAAGAGGAAGCAAGGGCGTTTCCTCCAACAAAGGAAATGGTCATGAAGATTGGCTTGAAGTCAACCTTGTGTGCCCACTGGATAGCTGTGGCTACAGGATCATAAGCCCCGACTACTATAATGGCTTCAGGATTCTTGATCATTAGATCATAAAGAGCAGTTTTTACCGCAGTCGTATTTCGGGGATATACACTTTTTCCAATCAATTGAAGACCATAAATCTTCAGGGCGTTAATTGCTCCATTGTAACCAACTCGCCCAAAGGAATCGTTCTGATAAAGGACTGCTATCCTTGATACTCTACGATCTTGGGTTAGCCGCTCAATCATTTCATTGATTTCCTGCTGGTAGGAGGCGCGAATATTTATTACCGTCTTGAATCTAGCACTGTCTCTCAGGAAACCTGCTCCAGTAAAAGGTGCTATGAATGGTACACCTGCTTCTTCACTTATGTTTACTACAGCCCGTGAGGTGGGAGTCCCGACTTCACCAATGATAGCAAATACATTCTGGTTTTCGATCAGCTCCCTGGTATTGGATACTGCTCTATCCGGTTCATAAACATCATCAAGATGGATCAGATGAACTTCTCTACCATGTACTCCACCGCTTGAATTCACCTCTTCAAAGGCTGCCAGGATCCCAAGTCTCATAGCCTTACCCAATTCACCTGCTGGACCGGTAAATGCCGCAGATTGTCCAAAGGTAATCCGGTTTTCATCTATACCCATATTTTCCTGAGAAT